>JBBQOA010000044.1:0-14262 GCA_038330465.1 Pyrinomonadales bacterium | reverse complement strand
ATAAATAAAGCATTTTTTCGATAAATATATTTAATCCTGCCAACTTAAAATTTAGTACCTTGTTTTAGTAATTATTTAGGGGTTTGATAAAAGAACTATTGATATATATTCCTGTTTTTTTCCTTAGTCAAGCCTAGAACACGGATGGAAACCCATTTGCTAAAATTATTTTTTTTGTCAGGTCTTGTCCGTCTTGTTTTACATTTTCCGGCAGGGTTTTGAAGCCTCAAATTCAGTGGTATAAAACAATCATCCGCGACCTGACAATTGGCGCGAATTATCAAACCGACAGGACAAACGGATCGTATTTCCGAAAAAATAAACGATCCGGAAAAATATATTTATAGTTGAACAAAATAAAAAGGACGAAACCTATTTTTTTCAGCTTCATCCGAGTCTTACCGGTTTTAATTTTCGCTTGAATTTATTCGACGTTCACAAAACCCGTTCCCGTTCTGCCGAAGGATTCGAATGATACATTTCCAAAACTTACTTTTGAAGTATTTGTTTTCCTATTCTTCCCAAATTCCCCGTCAAGTCGGCAGTCTTGGATACCCGCCCGAAATTGCCGCGCCCGCGCGTGTCCAATAAACTGCGTAAATTTGCTTCTTTCTTTCCTTGACTGCTGACAACTTAGAATTCGGAATTGATACTTGCCGCTTTGCTAATTTAAGGCTCGCTCGTAAAATTCAAATCCGTCAAATCATTCGTTAAATTAACGATAACGGTCGGTTGTGCAAAGACGAAGCGTTGTGAATTAATCGTCAGAATATAAGTTTCGCCTGCCGGCAAATCATTAAACCGAAAGAATCCGAAAGTTCCGGTTTGTGTGACCCGCGGTGTACTCAAACTGCCGCCCATAAGCATCAAATGAACGTTGCGAATGCCGGCACCGTCGGCGGTCATGATTCTTCCGCCAAGACTGACATTGGCGGATGTTGGTGCGAAAATAGCCGGCGCCCAAAACCCGCCGCTGATTGAAAAAGGCGTTCCTCGCAAGTCATTAACAGCCGCCGATTGTCCGGTCGTCGAACTCAAATTATAAGTTCCGCCCGCGCCGCCCGACATTCCGCCGCCCGCAATTGCCGTTTGTTCGAGCGTATAAGTTTGCGCCTGAGCCGCCGTTGCCAAAAGACAAATTGAACCGAGCGCGACGAATAGTTTTTTGATTAAATTTCTCATAATTCACCTCATATTTTTACGGCGCGAAGCTGAACACAACAACGCGAAAAATGCCCGGCGGCGGATCGGCGCAGTAGTATTCATTGCCCGTCGAGTTTAAACAGGCTGTTCGAGGGAAGACAGGTCCGCCCCCATCGCCAAGCGGAAACAAATTGGGAATAAATGTTACCGAAACGGTATCAACGGCGGAAACAAAACCTTGAAAAATATATGGCTCAGTTCCCACTACCGTTACCGGCGGAGTACCGAAAATTGCCTGCGGCATAATGCTTGCCGGAATTCCCAATAGTACGACATCGCCGACTCTGGCACCGGGAACGCTGATATTCAAGACTTGCTGAATCAGAAACTCACCATTTCCAAAATCGAGCGTTGCCGAACCAGTCAGGATTTTCGTGAGCGGCAAACCGCCGCCGACACTCAGCGTATTTGCCGAAATTCGTCCGGTAAAATTGTTATTGACGCCCGTAAAAGTGTTTCCGGTGTTTAATTTCGGAATATTACTTGAAAGACGCGCATCATTCATCGTTCCGCTTGAAATATTGTCCGCTCTCAAATTCGTAATATTTGAACCGCTCGCAAAGGGCGGCAAATCGAACGAAATAATACTCGAAAATGTCGCGGCGCGGTTGCGCAGCACGGCGTTCGGCGATAGGCGATTATCATCGAGCGTGCCGGTTGTGATATTTGAGGCGTTTAAATTCGTCACATTTGCACCGTCAGCGAGCAGTGCGCCCTGCACGTTCAAAAGACTCGCCGCGCCGATCGTCAGATTTCCGCCCGAAAAGGTCTGGCTCGTATCGCTTCTTAAAAAAGACGTCGGCGGAAGTCCGGCAAATTTATCGGCGGTTCCGGCTTTTTCGGCACGCACCGATTCGATCGAATATGGCGCGGCGGTCAATTCCTGGCGCGGGCTGATCGTCGTAAAGGCGCCCGTACTTGCACCGGGACGCACGCCGATTTCCAGATAACGCCCCGCATTGCCGGTAAAAACGTCAGCGCCGTAATCAAGCGTGACCGTAAAAATTCCCTGCGTGACGACGACATCGTCTTTGACGATCGCGCCGAAAAGCGTTCCACCGGACGCGGCGTCAAACAGAAAAAACCGCAAATCGTATTGTCCGTTTGCCGCCGCGCCCGCATCGGCGAGTTTGCCTTGAAACGTGAACGCCGAATTTTGGGCGTTGACAATCAAGATGCTCAACAAAATAAACGCCGCCAATATAAATATTTTGAATATTTTTTTCATTGTTTCTCTCCGCATTTTCCCTGATTATTGAACCCTTGAAGGGTTTCGAGTCCGATATATCTTCCGTTTTTTCGCATTTTCCTCATTCTAAAAATTGTAACGGGACAAAGGCGTGTTTGGTGATCTTGTCGAAACGGCTGCCGGAGTGTCGAACATTCCGATGAACGGATTGTGAACGTGGTGGGAAAACAGCGAAACGCCAACGAGCGCATTTTGACAGGTGTGAAAGAAATTGATGCTCTTTTCCGTCAGACCGCGTCCCTGCCAGGGATCCATTATTTTGACAGCCCGGTCGGTGACGCCGTAAACAACTCCGCAATGCCCGATGCCGTGATGCGCATACCACACAAAAATATATCCGCTCTGGAGTCTTCGTCCCCAAAAATTTGCGGTCATTCGCGCGCCGCTGACAATCACGGCATTCATCCAGGTAAACTGCGTTAGCAAGCTCGCGCCCACTTCAGAAGTTGCGCGGTCGGTGTTTCTCTGCAATGCGCCGGGAACGCTTCGAAAAATTTCAACCAGCCGTTCCTGCGGGAGCACAATTGCCATTTCTTCCGCCTGCATCCAGGATTCCAATGCCGCCGCCCAGCAGCGGGTCGCTGATGTTTGCGTAATAACCGGCGGCGGTTCTCTTTCAAATGGTACTGACATTTTTTTTGTTCTCCTTTTTCTTGATTTTTATTGATTTCCGCCAAGTTCGACGAGCGGCGGATTGAAGATCGGGCGGAAGCTGAAAAAATCGCTGCCGCCGATGAGCAAGTCGGTTTGGTCGGTTTCCGCGTTGATGATCTGCACCGACGGGATCAAATTTTTCAGATCTTTTTCCTTGTCGGTGCGAATTTGCAAGTAGAATTCGAGACGATTCGCACCGCCCGGATGCTGGAATGTTTCGGATGTCGTCTTGCCCGCCTGCACGATTTCGTTGCATTGAATCAAAACCTTGCCTTTATCGTCAACCAGCACGAATTTGACGGGAATGTCTTTATTATCTTGATTGACGACCGACATTTTCACGTATTGCGTGTGCAGAAGACCGATCAAAATACTCGCGTAGCCCGATTCGACATTGGTCGCATTTTGGATTTCCCCGACATTGTCGTTTTTTTGTGCCTGCGCTGTAAGGCTTGTGCCCGTCATTATCATTAATGTTGCGAGCAGTGCCGAAAGAATTGCGAATCTTGTCCGATGGCTTTGTTGTTTCATAATAATTTTCTCCTTTTTTTTTGTTCACTTGTCCCAGAGCAAATTTGAGATAGATGTTTGGAAAGTCAATTTGTCGGTCGCGCGTCGGCGTAAGCAAATGCACCGCTTCTCGATTAGTCGGAAGACGCATCGGCTGACGCCCCGCGCGACTCAAATTTTTCAAACACTACGCTCGAATCGGCTCTAAAAAATTTATTGCCGTTTCAAAATCCCGTTGATAATCGTTCCCGGATTTGTTTGAATAATGAAAATTTCTTTGCCTTCATCAACCATCACGATGTTGTTTGTAATAGTAAATCCGTTTTCAAAAGTAACCGTCAGCGTTCCCGTGCAGTTGCCTCCGACCGTATAAGTTCCCGTCGCGGCGTTGGTATTTACCTCGCCGCCGAAGCTGCCCGTCACGCTGCCGGTCATATTGCCCTCGCCATCAAATGTTACGAGTCCGACAGAGGCAATCTGAACGGACATGGTTGGCGATAATAAATATGTGCCCGAAACGCTCAAGCCGTAATTTCCATTAATCGAACGTAAATTACAGCGGCGAAAAGGCTGCGCGACATCTTTTTTGTCGCTTTTGGTTTGGGCGACGGCTGATAAAGTAAAGGTTCCGGCAATTGCCAAAACGATGAATAATCTGACTAATTGTTGTTTTAAGCTATTTTTTTTCATTTTTTTGTTGCTCCTGACTAATTTTAACGGCAAAATTAGTTTGTTTTTACTGACCTTTACCGTTAGACTTTCTTGTCTGCGAGAAATCTAACAAGCAATCGCGAGCAGTGTCGTGAGGAAAAACGGATTCTTCTTTAATGTTTTTGTGATGGATTTGTGATGGCGGCTAAATCGTTTATTTATCGGTTTTACGATGTGCGGGTCGAGGCGGAAGAATTTCGCGTTTTTAAAGCCGATGAAATTCTCACGCTTGAACCGAAGGCTTTTCAGGTTTTGATTTTCTTGCTCGAACAGCGCGGGCGGCTGATTACGAAAGACGAACTGCTCGACGCCGTTTGGAAAGATTCGTTCGTCACGCCGAATGCGCTGACCCGCGTGATCGCGCAGCTCCGCCGCGCACTCGGCGATCCGACGCAACATTCGCGCTTTATCGAAACCATTCCGACACGCGGCTACCGGTTTATCGCGGAAGTCGAAGAAATCGAAGTCAAAAAAACTGACGAAAACGTCGTCATTGAAAACAGTTCGGATGAAACGACCGAACTCGCCGCGATCAAACCTGTCGGTCAGGCTGAAATCGTTGAGCCTCAAAGCGCTTCGCCAAGGGTTTGGAACAGCCCCTATAATCTTATTTTCGCTGCCTTATTCTTGGTTATCACGACTTTGGGAATCGTTTATTTATTCTCATCGAGAAGACTCTGGAAAACCGAAACAAATTCTGAAACTGCCGAACAAACCCTCGCCGTGCTGCCGTTCAAACTTTTAAATCCGAATGACGAAAATAATTATTTGAGCATCGGACTCGCCGATTCGCTGATTACAAAATTGAGCAATATCCGCAGTTTGACCGTCCGTCCGACCAGCTCGGTGATTCGTTACGCCGCAAAGGAAAATGAAACAGTCAATGCCGGACGCGATTTAGAGGTTGCATCCGTGATTGACGGCGCGGTTCAGCGGGTTGGCGACCGTGTTCGCGTAACGGTTCAGCTGATCCGGGTCGCTGACGGTAAACCGCTCTGGGCAAATACATACGACACGCAATTTATCAATATTTTTCAGGTTCAGGACGAGATTTCCGCACGCATTACCGAGGCTTTGAAAATCCGTTTGAGCATCGCTGAAAAAACGCAGCTCGACCGGGCGCCGACCAATAATGTCGAAGCCTTTCAACTTTACCTGCACGGCAATGATTTTCTCAACAATTTAACACCCGACAATGTAAAGAACGCGATCAAAAATTTCAACGAAGCGATCGCCCTCGACGGCAATTTCGCACTCGCCTACGCCAAACTTGCCAACGCCTACTCGCTTGCCGCGATGTTTGATTCGTCAGCCAAAACGCTCGCGGAACAAAACGCGACCAAAGCGATCGAACTCGACCCGACGCTTGCCGAAGCGCGAACTTCGCTTGCTGTTATTCAATTTTGGGGGCATCACGACATCGGCAAAGCGCAGGATTCGTTTGTTCATTCGCTCGAACTCAATCCGAATTCCTCATACACGCATCTCTATTACGCGTGGTTTTTGGTGGCAACCGCACATTTCGACGAAGCTGAACGGCACTTGCACCGCGCCCTCGAACTTGACCCAAGCTCGCAAGGCAACAAAGCCGATCAGGGCTTGCCGTTCTATTACTCACGCCGCTACGAAGTAGCCCGCAAATTTTATCAGCAATCTTTGGAAGCGGACGAAAAATTTTGGTACGGTCATCTCCGGCTCGGCGAAGCCTGCGAAGCAATGGGCGATTTTGATTGCGCCCTTAGTGAATCTAAGCGTGCCAGCGAACTTTTGCCGATGGATCCGAGCGTCCGCTGCGAAATCGTCCGGACGCTCGCGCTCACCGGAAAAAAAGACGAAGCCCGTAAAATGCTCAAAGACATTACAGCAACCGGCGCCCCGCCCGTAATCCCATATTTTCTTGCGCTTACCGCCGCCGCGTTGGACGAACCGGATGAAGTATTTGCCAATCTCGAACGGTCTTTGAACGAAAATGACGGCTGGTTTTGTTGGATCAAAGTCGATCCGCGCCTCGATCCGTTTCGCAATGATCCACGCTTTGATGACCTCTTAAAACGCGCCAACCTCAAATAAACAGGTGGAATAAAAGGGTTTAAGTTTACCTCTGCTGTTTTCCGTCACCGATTTGCAGCATAGATTTATCAAACCCGCCTGATAACGCGATGTTCGGGTCGCCATTTGTAACAAATTATCAAGTTCCTGAAGCTTTTTTTCAGCCGCCGGCTTTAGCGGGGGCGCGGAGAAAAACTTCCCGTAATTCGAACGGTCGCGGTACTGCCGACCGTACCTAAATATCCGCCGGAAAAAGTCCCCGATCCGTCAAGTGTAAAGTTTTCGGATTCGGTCCCCGTGAGGTTCAAAGTTAAGGTGGAATTTCCGAGCGCCCGATATGTATGCACAAATCCAAGGGTGATCGGAATCCGTAAATCACCGTTTGCCTGAGTAATGCTTCCGGTTCCGCCGCCACTTTGAGTTACGGTTGTAGTGTTCGGACCGAGCGGAGTCTGATACTGGACAGTGGTGATTGCCGGAAAATTGGTGATCCGAATACTTCTGCGGCAATCGGTGAATTCGACCGGCAGACTGATCGGCTCGGTAAATGTGCGCGGCTTTTGTCCCGGAATCGTTAAAGTCATCACGGCTGATCCGTTAAAAACGGATGTCAGGTTTGCCGCGCAATCCGGCAGGTTATCCGTTCGTTCAACCTTCAGGAAAAGAATATAATCGCCGTCCATTCCGGGCGCATCGACATAATGCATCGGAACGACTCCGGAATTTGATTGCGAAATAAAATTGGCGGAATCGAACTTTAAAACTAACGCCTACGGCATAAAACCGAATTGATTTATTCCCGCCGCCTGCATTCCGATCGGGCGGTCTTGCGGGATGCCGCGGGCGAGTTTTTTCATCGTGTTTAGATTAATTCCAAGCATCGAACCCGAAAGCAGAAATTTGCTCAGCTGCAGCGCGGGACGATCGCGAATTATAGCCGCCAGTTCTCGTGTTAGCGCAGTTCGGGATCTTCCGATATCAGCCCGATAATCCGGCATTAATTGAAGATTGTATAAATCATCCATTTCCCAAATCGTCGGAATGATCACGACCGCCTTTGTATCCTGCCCGATTTCACCATTAAAAAGGGTCAATGGCGACATCGTCTGAAATTCGTCCGGACTCGTTACCAGATTACGGATCGTCAAAGAGCTGACCTCCCCGTAGCTGAATGCCCCGGCAGCATTGAGCGTGCCGACGTGCGTAATGAATTTCACTTCATCACCGGCTCCGTCCATTGCGCGCAGACCTTCGTTTGTCTGCCGGTTGACCTTAAAACGACTCAGCGTGACGAGAAAATTTCCCTGTTGCGCCGCGACCCGGGTTGTTTCAATGCAGACCAACCCGCAAAGTAGAATAAATAATATAAATTGTCGTAATTTTGTTGCGTTCATAGTTTTTGTCCTTTTATTTCTTTGATCAGCGTGCGCGAACAAAGACGCGCACCGTTTTTGTGAATCGCATTGCTTTGCGGTAAATCAATAATCCCGAACAATTCGATTTCTGCCGACAGAATCCAGAAGACTTCCGCCGCGCATTGTTCGCACCAGCCTTTCAGTGGGCTGTTTGCCGGTTTTTTCGAAACGACCAGCGTGATCGTTTCGCTGGTTGTTTCAGTACGTTTCTTTTTTGTCGGCATATTTCTCGAAAAATCCTTAGCCCGAATCGAATTTCGGTGTATAATTTCTAAACCAATCGCGGGCAAAAACTTTCTTTGCCCTTCGTTCAACACGATAGTTCGAAGGACGAAAATATGTCTTTAAGCAAATCTTCAATTTTTTCTCAACAAAATCTCACCGCCCCTAATTTACTGAATGATTGCATTTATGAATTTGAAGATTTTCGCCTCGATGCCGCGCACCTGATGCTTTACAAAGGCTCGGCGACCGTTTCTTTAAAACCGAGAGTCGTCGAAACGCTGGTGGCGCTGATCGAACGGCGCGGCGAAGTCGTCGGCAAAGGTGAATTGATGAATCGTTTGTGGGCGGATTCATTCGTCGAAGAATCGAATTTGACTCAGAATATTTACCTGCTCCGCAAGACGCTCGGAAAATGTGCCGATGGACGACCATTTATCGAAACATTTTCGCGGCGCGGCTACCGTTTTAACGGAACCATCGAAATTCAAAACCAGACACCGGAACTGCTGATTGCAACCCATACAAAAACGCACACCGTGATCGAGGAAGAAATAACCGACCTAAAACCGTCACGAGCGCAAAGCTGGCTGCTGATCGGAGCCGTCGCGGTTGGCGGTTTACTGATTTTGTCCGGCTTTGCCTTTTTGAATTCGCGGAGAAACAATCCGAAGGGCGCCGTCATATTTCAAAATCTCAAATTCAAACGAAATTCCGACAGCGGCGACGTGACGAGCGCCGCCGTTTCGCCCGACGGTCGGCAGCTCGTCGTCGCCCGCAGCCAACCGTCGCAAAATATCGTTACCCTAACGGACAAGGATTGAATATCTTTGAGCAGCGACAGTAAAGAAAGTCAGCCCAAACATTTTTAAACTCTGACATCCCGCATCCGATTTAATCAGAAAAAAGCGGGCAAGTTTCAGTTGAAACTTGCCCGCTTTCAAATTGGTCAGTTGTCTCTGCTATTCAACCTTTACAAAATCCGTGCCCGTTCTGCCGAAGGTTTCAGGATGATACATTTCTTCGGCTTTCGCGGGCGGGATAACGAATTTATAAGTTTAACCGACAATAGATACCTCACGAAACTGGTTAATAAAGTAAATCAGGGAACTTAGGCGAATCAAGAGTAAAAATTATTAAATACTTTTTGATGATAGTTAATCATTTGAAGTGTAAAACTATTCTCTGTTCGTTTTGAATTATTTGTTATTTAACTGAAAATCAGTGAACAGGTAATAACCAACAGTGAATAACTTGTTCAAATTTTTCAACCAGTGATTCACATAACTTATTAATAATTATTCATTAAAACCAAATCTTGTGTTTCGGTTTCTTGCGAAATGACAATTTGTTTGCCGTCGGGTGACCAGGCAAACCATTCAATTCTTTCTTTGCCGAAACCGGGAAATATTTGCGCTTTGCCGCCGTTTGTCGGAATCAAAAATAAATTGGAGGATTTACCGTCGGATTCGATTTGTGACAAAAACTCGCCGCTTGGATACCAGCGCAAAAAGCGTTCACCCAAATTCTCCTTCGGCTCGCTCAGTTGTTTAAGTTTCGTCCCGTCAACACTCGACATTAGACTGATTGCCCAACCGCTATCTCGACCGCCATCGCTTGAAGCCATCGTATAAAAAGCGATTTGTGAACCGTCGGGCGAAACTGCCGGACGCATCGAAGAGTTGACCGCCAATTGCTTTATTGATTTGTCCTTTATTGAAATACTCCAAATGGATAGAGCTTCGTTACCCAAGCCGCGCTGGAAAACAACTGCTTTCCCGTCAGCCGTAAAATCCGGGAAGGTATCATTTGCATCGTCTGTCAATCGCCGCAAATTTTTACCATCCGCGTTTACCAACCAGAGTGAGTTTTTGCTATCTCCGCTTCGAGCCGAGCTAAAAACAATCGAATCGTCTATGTGCGAAACGGTAAATCCGTAAGTAATATTTGCATCAGAGGTTAACTGCACAGCCTGGTCACCGTTTGCGTTAACGCGCCAGATTTCATTTGTGCCGCTTTGTTTGGAAACATAAAGAATTTTATTGTCTGCCGTCCACGCAACACAAGTGATTGTTCCCTCACTCAAAATTTCACGCGGCACAATCATTTTCGATTTTTCGTTAAAATCGGCGATGAATAGATGTCCGGCGGTGTTATGTTGAGCAGATAATAAGTTACCGTTGGCACTCGATAAAAACTTATACTTCGGCAAATTGTCAGTCAGTTGGCGAACAGTACCGTCTTGTCTGGAAACCGTCCAAAGTTGATTTCCGCGCTTGTCGTTTTCGTAACCGACAAAAGCCAAATTCTCTGTATCAGTCCACGCTAAATCTCTAATCTCTGCATAACTTGGCGTGAGCAAAAACCGTTCACTGCCGTTAACCGCATCCGCCAGCAAAATCCCGGAGTGTTTGCCGCCGGCAGCATTTTTTTCTTCGAGAGCAATGGCAATGTCCTTGCCGTCGGGCGACCACGCAAGTGAGTTTGAATTCCAAATGATAAAGTTACGCTGCGAGTTTTCGGCGCGTATCAAAATTCGATTGTTTGAACCGTCGGCATCCGCAATTTTGACGTAAGTCGCATTATTTGCATCATCTGACAAGGTATAGGCAAACTGTTTACCGTCAGGCGAAAAACTGATCGAAATCCCCGTAATTATACCGGCGATTTCTTTAGCCGCGCCGCCCAAAAGCGGAATTCGCCAGAGCGGCGTATCTGCTTTATTTTCAAGAAACATCGAAGCGTAAACGAAATTGTTGTCGGGCGAAACTGTCAAGCCAATATATCTCAGATGTTGGGGCGCGACGATGCGTGTTTGACTTCCGGTCGCGATTTGTTTGAGCCAAAGACCTTCGCCATCAGCTTCGCGCTCAGCAAAAACCGCATATTTGCCATCGGGCGAAAGCGTCACGGCGGTGATATTTAAACCAGACAACAGTCGTGTAATTTTCAATCCATGAGTTTCTTCCGGCTTTCTGTCCACGCGCCAGAGCCCAATCGCCGCCAGACTGAACAGGCAGAGGAATCCGAGACTTATCAAAACAATCCGCGAGGAGGGTTTTTGCGGAGTTGAAGTTTCCTCTAAACCGTTTTTTTTCAAATTTGTTTCCGTTTTGTTATCCCGGTTGCCGACAAATTGCGAACTTTGATGATTACCGTCAATGAGCATTTTGTCGGTGGTTTGCACTTCGGCGACAAATTTATATCCTTTGCCTGGCACCGTCACAAGAAAACGTGGTACATCTTTTGGCTCGCCCAACACCTTTCTTAAAGCAGAAATTTGCACGGGTAAATTTGCCTCTTCAACAAATTGATTTTCCCAAACAGCATTTAAAATCTCATCTTTTGAAATGATTCGTCCGGCATTCGCCGTCAAAAAAGCTAGCAAATCAAAGGTTTTGGCATTCAGCGTGATTAATTTACCGTCGCGGAGCAACCGGCGACTTTTCGCGTCAATCTCAAATTCCGCGAAACATAAACTCGAACTTGGCTGGTGACTGCTCATCTTTTTAGAATTATTTAGAAAAATTTAAATCACTTTTTAAGACTTTTTAGATGATTTTAATTGATTCTTGTTTTGGCAAGCAAATGCTTGTCAAAGCGTTGTCGTAGACAATTTGTCTTGCGCTTTTAATTTTAGCAAAGGCTTCTCGTCAATAAAAGAAAAAAGATGCTTCAGTGTGCAAAAACCGGACATTTGAAAGAAAGCGAATTTTCGCAGATATAAAATTATGGAGTAAAAATGAAAACAAAACGAACTATAACAATTTTGACATCGATCATCGCATTTGCGGCATTATTTGTAATTGTCGCCATCAGCAGCAATACATTGCATGTCAAAGCATTTAATCCGCAACCCGACCCGCCGGCGTTTGCTTACATCGGTTTAATTTTTAATCAGACGGCTCGTTTGAGCGTTTCATCTGACCGCGATGTCGCGCCGGGACCATGTCGTCAGGTTAACTTAAAATTTGTTGATGCGGAAGGTAACACGCTCGCCGAATCCACCCAAAATTTAGTGCCGAATCGCGGGGCGTTTCTCGATTTGAATCGCAATTTACTGCCGTCGACATCGGCACGCGCCGAAGTGCGCCCGTTCGTCGCTTGTCTCGCGACGGACAATCCTGAAAATGACCGTAGCCGTTCGTTGGTCGCCGATGTCCAAATTTTCAATAGTGAAACTGGCAAAACCGAAATTATCTTACCGGCGGTCTATCGAGGACTACCCGCCGTACAAAGATAATTGAATTTGAAAGGAGCAATTGCGATGAACAGTAAAAAAAACGGCAAACGAACACCAAAGATGTATGTTTATGTGGTTTTGATTTTGATGTTCGTTCTGATCGGACTGGTGTTCGGCTTTGTTTTCGTAATGCTCCAGACTTTTCAAAAGTGATAAATCGTAAAGAAAGAGAATTTTATGGGATTTGTAGATACAACACCCGACCCGATACTGCCTTGGTTTTATAACGTGGTTCAAGAGGTCGGCAAAAGCTGTCCGAATCAAAGAGTCGATGTAAAGTTGGTTCAAATTATGCTCAAACGAGTTTATGAGATTGGAATGGTTTCGGAAACCGGCGAAGTTTTTACCAAACCGAAAGGCGAGATAACGGTTGAAGGCTTGTGCAGCGGCGTAACTTGTTTCTCGTCGATGAAAGAAAAAAGATGCGCCGGAAAACTGAAACCGGACATTAGAAAGAAAAACGAATTTTCGTTGTTTAAAATAAGGAGTATTTAGCGATGAGCATAATTTTACAATCCGGCTTTAGTTTGGCTAGCATTCCGATCCTTTTCACACTGACCAGACATCTTCAAATAACAAGTGCTGCCAAGTGGCAAGAGAAAAGTAACGGCGGTCATTTAATGTTTGAGATTACGCAGGTCGGAGCGGTTGATACAGAGGTCTTAATAAGGGCTGATTGTGCTTACACGGGTAAACAACCTTCGCTTAATCCATTTTATATCAAGACTTTTCTCGGCGGGGGTGGAGGAAAAGATTTCGTGGAGTTTATCGTGATTGATGCTGATGCAGGTGCTTCCTACCTATGGGAATGGTCAATTCAAGCTGATGTTAAATACACCTTAGCTCAGGGGAAAATGGCGAACTTACGGCTCAATGTTTATGTAATTTAGTTTTTTTTCAAAAACCGCTGATGGTTGTCATTGAGCCGCAACAAAACAGCAAAAGGAGTTATTATGGGATTTATAGACACATCGCCGGCACTACCGGCATTTTACAACCTTGTTCACGCTGTCGGGAAATATTCGCCGAATCAAAAAGACGATGTCATGCTCGTGCAATATCTATTAAAGAATTGGTATGGCGTCGTCAAACCGAAAGAGGCAGTGCCGAAAGGTGAGATGAAAGTAGATGGAGTTTGCGGCGGCGTGACACTCAACTGGATTCTTAAATTTCAGTTGGATTTGATGCTCAGCAAACGATCAATCTACGCCGACGGACGCATTGACCGCATTCGCAATACGGCAACTTTGACGGGTGATATTTCGCACACAACCTACACATTGGCATGGCTTAATTCGTTCGTCGGTTCTAGTAATCCGACGGCTTTTATCCGATTGCCGCAATTCGTTCCGCTTCAGAACATCGGCACGGTTCCGCCGCCATCAAATGATATGGTTTTCCCGCCGCGGCAAGTTCCGGCAACGGGAGGTCTCTAGAAATAGTCAAAAAAGGATTTGATTTTATTCAGGGAGGAAATAATTGAATGTCAGCATTTTCGCGCGAACTGCCGAAGAAAGTTCAGCAATACAAAGACGGACGATTTACCTGCTGGGCAGCGGCTCTCGAATCCTGGATGAGCGTGACGCCGCAAAGTCCGGCAAGTTGGTTCTTAAAAACGCAGGACGACGCAATTAATGAATGGAAAAGCTTTAGCGGAAGCAACGCTGGGCTTGACGTAAAATGGGGTTTTCGTTTATTGGCGGCGGCGGTCGGAATGAATTACAAAATTTTTAAACCGGCGGGTAAAATTTCCGGCAGTTTTCTTTATAACAAATTAAAAACCAAAGGTTATATTTATGTTTTATACGCGGGCGGAACCACAAACACGAATGGGCAATTCGGGCATTGTGTCGTAATTTACGGAATTAGCGATGTTTGGAGCAACGAATGCCAAGTTCGCTTTATGGATCCATGGACGGCAAATTATAAAACCGAATCGTTAAGCTATTTCCAACAAGCCAACGAAGCCGTTACCGGATGGTTTGAATACGCATCCTAAACAATTC
>JBBQOA010000043.1:0-14318 GCA_038330465.1 Pyrinomonadales bacterium | reverse complement strand
TATTCGCCGATCCGCTGTTCGGTCGCCTGCGACCAGCGCGGGTGATCGACCGCCGGATTGACGTTCGAATAAAATCCGTATTCAGGCGCGTTGGCAATGTTCCAGGTCGTCGGCGGTTCCGTCTCGGTCAGTGTAATCCGGACGATCGATTTGATGCTCTTGAAACCGTATTTCCACGGCACGACAAGCCGCACGGGCGCGCCGTTCTGATTCGGCATCTGTTTGCCGTAAAGCCCGGTCGCCAAAATTGTTAAAGGATGCAGGGCTTCGTCCAATCGCAAACCTTCGACATACGGCAGATCGATGCCTGCCGAAAACGAAGACTGCATTCCGTTTTTGCCGTCGGGTAATTTAACGTTTGGATTTGTTGATTTCTGACCGCCGTAAAAGGTTTCGAACGCGACGTATTTCGCCGTCCCGAGCGGTTCGACTGCGTCCAAAATCTTTTTGAGCGGAAAACCGACCCACGGAATGACCATCGACCAGCCTTCGACGCAGCGAAAACGATAGATTCGTTCTTCCTGTTCGAATTTCAGAAGCTCGTCAATGTCGAAAACCTTCGGTTTCTGAACCAAGCCGCCGACTTCGACCGTCCACGGACGCGTCACGAAATCCTGCGCTTTGCGCGCGACCGCGCGTTTGTCGGTCGAAAACTCGTAATAATTGTTATAGTTCGTGATCTCTTCAAACGAATTCGGTTGGTCGTTCGCTTTAAAGTCGGTCGGCTGTTTGATGTCTTTGATTTCCGCCGTGACCACTTCTTTCGGCGGCGGCGGATTAAAATAGCGATACGTCAAACCGGTTGCCAGCGTCGTCCCGGCAACCAAGCCGGTACGGATGAAATTGCGACGGCTAAGATAAACCTTTTCGGGTGTGATTTCACTTGATTTTATTTCGTTTGCCATTTCTTATTTAATTTTATGCCTTTGTGCCGCCTTGTTCAAAATGTTTTTTGACTAACGGCGAAATCGCCCGCGCCAATTTCAAATTTTCGCTTTCGCTGAGATCCGAGACGACGAACACGCCGAATTTGTCGGTTTCAAAACACGCCACGCGCAAATCTTCGAGCGATTGACACGAAATCGCGTCGCTGCTCTCGGTCGGCGTGCCGTCTTCGCGTTTAGCGACCAGAATCGAAACCATTCGCGCCTGATATTGAACGACAATATGCGCGAAACGTCTGCCGTTGATGATGCACGAATGCGCTTCGAGAAACTTGACCTTGTCGCCGAAAACTTCCTTCAAAGATTCGAAAACGACTTTGTCGAGATCTTTATTGAAACTGCCGTAAACTTTCGCCGCTTCGTCCAAACTGATCGGCTTTTCCAATAATTCAAACTTTAAAGCGCAATGTTTATGATCGCCGACCGCGTCCTGTTCCATTGCAACAAACGAAGCGCGGTGAATTTCCAAAGAACTTTTTTCGTCTCCTGTATTTGTATTCGTCTGATTCGGCGTCGGCGGATTCAAATTAGCGGTTTCATTGGAATCGGCAGTTTGCCCGAACTTCCAGATCAAACCGATCGAAACGGACAAAACCAAAAGCGCCAACACACCCGCGAAAACCGGATTTGTAATGAAAAAACGCGAAAAACTCCGGCGCCTTTGATTCGCCGAATGCTGTTCGCGCAGATCGTTTTTCAGACGGGTGGCAAAATTTGCATTTAAATGACTTTGCGGCGCGCTTTTGACAGCGCTTCGCAGACGTTCGCGCAGATCGCGGCGCGAAGCGAGTTCGCGGCGGCAATCAAGACAATTTTCCAAATGCCGCAAAACTTCGTGGTTCGTTTCGACAAGCAATTCGTTGCTCAAATATGAGTCGGCTATTTCTCTAAAACCGTTACAATTCATAGCTTTAATTAATTTGATGCTTCCTTTGCATCCGTAAATCCGTAATTTTTCGCGTAACCGGCAAGTTCTGCCCGCAATAATCTGCGTCCGCGATGCAGCCGCGACATCACCGTCCCGATCGGGATCTGTAAAATATCAGCGACTTCGCGGTACGCAAAATCTTCGACATCGGTCATCACGACGATTTGCCGAAATTGCGCGGGAATTTTCCCGAGCGCGATCAAAACCTCGTCGTCCGTGACGCTCTGCGGCGTCGGTGGTTCAAAAGCAACCGTTTCGGCGATTATTTCTTCGGTGTCGGCGACGAGTTTCAATTGTCCGAGCTTACGCCACCGTTTGTGATTGAGATTGTCCATAATTTTCATCAGCCACGCGCGGCAATTCGTG
Organism: Pyrinomonadales bacterium; assembly: GCA_038330465.1. GTDB lineage: Bacteria > Acidobacteriota > Blastocatellia > Pyrinomonadales > Pyrinomonadaceae > JAFDVJ01. Next base: position 12,080 of record JBBQOA010000043.1, on the reverse strand, counting down.
CCGCGTTCGTAGCGATGAAAAGAATTCAATGCCTGCGCGAAAGTTTCCTGCACGAGATCTTCGGCTTCCATTTCGTTGCCGACCATCCAACGCGCCGTTCGATACAGATTTTCCATCCAAGGCAACGCCTCTTTTTCAAAATCTTCCCAATCGCTCTTTTTATTGCTTTTGCCAAAACCAAACATTTATATAAATTTGCCCCGCTTGAAATTCGCTCCAACTGTTTATACCAAAACTGCGGCGGTTTATTTCCTCGGGCGCTTAAATTTTATGATCTTATTTTGGTCAAAACAAAATTTTTTTCTTCTTTGATGGCGAAAAATATGTTTTAATGACAGACGAAAAACCATTTGGCAACTTTGAAAATCAAGGAGAAAATCGCATGAAAACGGCTGTAATTTTTATTGTTTTGATGATCTTTTGCGCATTTTGCTTTTCGGCTGCCGCGCAAACTTCGCCGACCGATTCAAAAACCGATAAGGAAAAGGCTCAAAAAGAACTCGAAAAGCGCGTCCTCGACATTCTCGATCAGGCAGTCAGCGATGCGGCAACGCTCAAACTGGCGCAAAACCGCGCCGTCGTCTATGCGACTGCCGGCGATCTCTATTGGAAATTCGACGAAAAACACGCCCGCGAGATTTTCCGCAATTGCGAAAGCGAGATCCTGATCGCGAATGCCGAAGACGACAAGGAAAAAAAAGATGACAGCGATCTCTATTCGGGCGTTTTCGAATTCAGCAATATCCGCAACGAGATACTGCCGTTGATCGCCAAACACGACGCCGATCTGGCGCTCGAGATCCTCGTCTCGACGCGTTCCGCCCAATTAATCCAAGCGATGGCGAAAGCGGCGCAGCCGAACGCCAAACAAGAAAGCGGTTTCTTAAATTTTAATCCCGATCAATACCGCGTTCAGCAGGAAATCGCGCTCGAGCAAAAATTCGCCGTCCTTGCCGCCGAACAAAATCTTGATAAAGCCATCAAATTGCTGAAAGATTCGCTCGCCAAAGGAATTTCGTGGAATGTTTTGCCGCTGCTTCAAAAGATCAATCAAAAGGACGAGAAAAAAGCCTCGGCGCTCGCCGACGATGTGATCAAAAAAATCGTCGATACCGATCTGACCAAAAGAAACGAAGACTTTAGCGCGGCGATCGGTTTTCTGCAATACGCGACCAATCCGAATCCGCCGAAAAGCACCAAAGTAAAAGTTTTTAAATTTAACGAGACGCAGGTTAAAGACCTTGCGGGTAAAATTGCCGGCACGCTTTTGCAGCCGACGAACACGCTTGAAATGATGATGGCAATGCCCCGCGTGATGCCGAATTTGGAAAAAATCGTCCCGGAAAGAATGCCGCTGCTCAAGCAAAGACAGGCGGAATTGATGAAAAATGTGCCGCCCGAAGTAAAGCGTTTCCAGCAGCAGCAAAAAATTTGGGATCAAAATTCAACGCCCGAAGAAATTCTTGCCGATCTGCCGAAGCTCAACGAATACGAAAAAGCCTCGGCTTACACGTCTTTAACCAATAAAATCGCGCAGATCGATGACGACGAACGCGCGAAAAAATTGATCGAACAAATTCCCGACGAAAAAGCCCGCAATCAAGCCGGTGAACGGTATGAATCGGCAAAGATCAGCCGGGCGGCAAACGACGGCAAGCTCGATGAAGCCAAAAAACTCATCAAAAATCTGAACCAGAAAAAAACGCAGATTCAAAAACTGGTCGCGCTCGCGATCCAATTTTACAAAAAAGAGACTGAAAAAGACCGCGCGTCCGCCGTCGATCTGATGAAAGACGCCAAATCGCTGGCAAATGAATTTCCCGAAGACGAAAACGAATTGAACGATCTGATGGAAGTCGTCAAAGGCTACGCCGTCATCGACGCGCCCGAAGCATTTCGGATTTTCGAGCCGATCGTTGACCAATTGAACGATTTTGTGCAGGCTTCGGCAATTCTCAGCAAATACAACAAACGCAGCCAGAGCTTTAAAAAAGGCGAGCTTTTGATGAAAGTCACCGGTTATTCGTGGGACGGTTTGCTTTTGTTCCGTTACATCAATCAAATTCAGCTGCTCGGCAAAGCCGACCTTAACAAAATGAATGTGCTTTCCGACAAATTTCAGCGTAACGATGCGCGCACGATTTTCAAACTTTTTATCGCGCAAGGCTTTTTGAAGGAAGATAAAAAAGATGAAAGCGACGACGATTCCGACAACGGAATGATCTATTTCGGTTTTTGATTTTCATGAATCATCTGAAATCATTTTCATTTTGCCGCGATAATTTCTTTGCATTTCGAAAACATTTCCGGCTTTTCGCGGATTTCGGCGATATCTTTTTCCATTTTTTCCAAAAACGGTTATAATTTGCGAGATAAAATCTTTTTCGGACGTTCAAATAAAAAATGCTTTTAGTAAATGAAATCCTTCATGGTCGCTATCGTATTCTGAGACAACTCGGACACGGCGGAATGGGCGCGGTTTATGAAGCGCACGACAACGTATTTGATACAACCTGCGCGCTCAAAGAAATTATGATCGCCGCTAATTCCCAAAATCCCAAGCAGCAGGAAATGATGCTCCGCGCATTTGAGCGCGAGGCGAAAATTCTCGCCAAGATCAAACACGAAGTCGTGCCGCACGTCCGCGATTATTTTACCGACACGAGTCGCCAGTTTTTGGTAATGGAGCTCGTCGAAGGAAAAGATCTCGGCGGACTTCTCGAAGAACGTCAAACGCCTTTTCCGCTCGAAGATGTGTTGCGCTGGATGGAACAATTGCTCGACGGGCTCGATTATCTTCACACGCAGAATCCGCCGATCTATCACCGCGATCTGAAACCACAAAATCTGAAGATCACGCCGCGCGGCAAGATCAAGTTGCTTGATTTCGGCATTGCCAAAGGCGGCGCCGAACCGCCGAATTCGACGACCATCAACAATCAAACTTTTGTTGCCGCGACGCTGAATTATTCGCCGATCGAACAAATTTTCCGCGTTCTCGATCCGGTTTTCCGCGAAGTTTTGACGCAGCGTTTTGAAGCCAAGATCAAAATTGTGTTGGAGCAAAATGCCGATGCGCGGAGCGATCTCTACGCTTTGGGCGCGACGGTTTATCACCTTTTGACCGGGGTTTTGCCGATCGACGCCTTGAAAAGAACGATTGAGGTTTGGTCAAATAAACCCGATCCGCTTGCCAATCCGATTTCTTTGAACAATCGGATTCCGCCCGAAATAACGCATCTTTTGCTAAAAGCGATGGAGGTTGATTATGAAAAGCGATTTGCCTCGGCGATCGAAATGCAGCAGGCGCTTCATCAGGCGCTTGAAAATATCAAGACGCGCGAAGCCAGTCAGATGGAAAACACGCTCGAGCTTTCCAATAATCCGAACGCCTGGGCGATCGAACAGGAACGGTTGCGGCTGATCGAAGCCCAGCGCCTGCAGCAAACACGTTTCAGCAGTGAACAAACATTTCCGAATGAGGCAACGCAGCAAATTCCCGCCGAAAAATTAAATCTGAATCCGCCGCCGGTTTCCGAACAAACAATTCAAAGCGGCGGAGTCGGCTATCCGCAGAATTTCGGACAAATGACCGGCGGCGAAATGCCGCCAACCCCGAACAGTCCGTACAATACCGGCGGCAATCCGCCGTATCAAACGGGCGGCAATCAATATCAGACCGGCGGCGTTCAACAACCGACCGAGATGGCTAATTTCGCGGGAAGTTCGACCGGTGGAAATGTTCCACCGCCAAATTTTCCGATGAATCCCATTTCGACCGGCGGAGCAATGAATTCAAATAATCCGCTTTATCCAAATCCGGCGTTCGTCCAAAATTATGCCGTTCAGAAGCCGAAAAAATCCCGCAAGATCTTTTGGATTTTGCCGATCCTGCTTTTGCTGTTTTTAGGAGTGGCGGGCGCGGGCGGCGGTCTTTTCTTATGGTATCAAGCCCAAAACGGCATCACCGAGAACGTCACGCCAACTCCGACCGCGACCGTGACGGCATCTGCAACACCGACGGCAAGCCCGACGCCTTCGCCGACCGGAACCATCGAAAAAGGCGAAACGCCAAAACCGACGACCGAACCGACAACCACCAAACCGGTGATCACAACAACGCCGCCGGTCAGGACGCCAAAACCAAAACAAGCACCGAGCAAGCAAGGTTCGGACTGTATTTTTACAGGCTGCTAAAATTATCGGCATCTGCGACGGCAAAACTGACATCGTAGCCGCAAGATTTTTTCTTGATAAAAATTTTCTTGCCGATTTATGATGATGAAAATTAAACCTCGATAAAAATTTATTTTGAAAGCAGTATTTTTTGAGCATTTATAAAACCAGAGTCTGTTCGAAGGAGTGAATATGAAAAGAAAACTACCAGTAATTTTTTTGACGAGCCTGATGTTGCTTGGTTTTTGGCAATTAACGGTGAATGTTTCGGCGCAATCGGAATTGACGTTAGCGATGATTCTCACAGGTTTGCAGACCAGAGGCAAAACCCCCGAAACCAGTACTTTAGCAAAACGCAATGTCTATATCACCAAAAGAGTTGAAATATACGGTGTGACTTTTCGGCTGACCCCCGAAATTGAAAAAGAACTCCGCAATGGCGGAGCAACCACCGCATTGCTGGTCGCGATTCGTAATAATGGTCCGGCGGCGGTAACTCCGACCCCGCGACCGAATGCCCTCCCAAGCGCGCTCTATAAAGATCTTTGGGTTGACTATGGCGTCACGGAAGCCGGGCAATTCGGAATGCGAATTCACGTCAAATTTACCGCCTACAAAATGCAAAATCTTGATTCGTATCTCGCCATTTATTTTCTGGACGACAACGGTAATTCGCTGAAAGATAAAAACGGGAAATTTAACAGTTCGTCCGGCGATGTTGCCGTGTATAAAGAAATGAAACCGGGTTATGATCCGGCAGATTATGACGATTTGTCGGTTTTTATGCCGTATTCCGAATTAGATCTGACGCCGGGCAACTGGGATTTGAAGATGGACGTCAAGTTAATTTACAAAGCCGGCGGTTTGATCCAACAATTGACGACTAAACCGTTTAATTACAAAAAAGGTAATTCGGTGACCAGAAAGCCGGATTCGGTGACTGCCAAAGTAACCCGGGTTTGGGTTGATTACAATATCAAGGAAGGCGGACAAGACGGAATGCGAATTCACGTCAATTTTGAAGTTACCGGACTCAAAGGCGTTGATTCGCTGGTCGTCGCGCGCGTCCAAAAAACAAACGGCGACTATCTGGCGAGCCGAAACCCCGTCTATTCAAATGATGACGGTGAATTGATAACCAGCTTCAAAATGAAACCCGGTTTTGACACCACAGTCTTTAAAGATGCCGATTTGTTTTTGCCGTATAACGAGATCAAAATAGCCAAAGGAGCGTGGGATTTAAAACTCGATATTGACCTCAGTTATGACGATTTCGCCCTTATTCAGCATCTTCAATTCTATGAGTTTCGATTTACGCAACCCTAAATAAATTAACCAACCAATAAACAGGCGGGAGTTTCACTGACAATGAAAATTCCGCCTGTTTATTTTCCATTTTAAACTTCACTCAACAGTTGTAAAAAAATGTTTATTTTTTTACAACAAAGTTCTTCCATTCTTTAATAACAATCGTTATAATATATCTCGGCGAACAAATTCACACGTTTGCTGATCCCCTAATATGCTTACAATAAATCAAATTCTACATCAAGGACGTTATCGTATTGTCAATCAGCTTGGGCTGAATGGAATCGGCATAGGTTATGAGGCATTTGACAATGTTCTCAATACAAATGTTCTACTCAAAGAAATTCCTGAGAATTTAGGAAAAGTCACAACGGCGGCGCAGCTTGAAGCCCACAAGTCGATTTTTGCCGAAAAAGCAAAGATCTTGACTGAGATAAAACATGCATCGATTCTGCCCGTTAATGATTTTTTCTCGGAAGTTGACCGTCATTATTTGGTGACGGAATTTATCGATGGAAACACGCTCGGCGATCTGATTGAAAAGAAAAAAAGTGCGTTTCCGCTTGCCGATGCGTTGGGTTGGGCAGACAGTTTGCTTGATGCGCTCAATTATCTGCACACGCTCAATCCGTCGATAATTCACCGCGAAGTCAAGCCTCAAAATGTCCGATTATCGCCAACCGGTAAGGTCAAATTGCTTGTTTTCAACATCGTCAAAAGCGTTGACGATGAGGTAAATGCCTCAAGTTCCAGTCAAACTTTTGATGCCGCCGTACTGCCTTATTTGCCGCTTGAGCAAATTTGGGGCGGACTCGATGCGGCATCGCAAAAAGTTATTTTGACAAATTATGACGAGAAATCGGAAAAGTTCTTAGAACAACCGCTCGATCCGCGAAGCGATATTTACGCGCTCGGCGCAACGCTCTACCATCTTTTGACGGCTCGAATTCCGGCTGATGCGCTGACGCGTTCGATTGAACTTTTAGAAGGCAACGTTGATCCTTTGCACTCGCCGAAAGAGATTAATCCGTCCGTTCCGAATGAAATTTCCGATGTTTTGATGAAAGCCCTCGAAATCAAACGCGAAAATCGTTTTAGTTCGACGGTTATCATGCGGCAGGTTTTGCGAACGGCAATCGTGCGCGTCAAAGAACGCGAAGCAAAACAGATTAAAAAGGACGAGAATGCGGTATTGGAAATTCCGGTCGTCGCGCCTAAACCGCCGGTGGTGAAGCTGCCGCCGGTCGCGCCTAAACCGCCTGAGATCGAATCGGAACAAGCGCGGCAATTAGAATTAATGAAACAACAGCTGCGCGAAGCCGAAGCGCGCAGATTGGAAGCCGAACAACGCGCCGCCAAAGCCGAAAAACGGTTGCTTGAAGCCGAGGAAAAACACATTACCTTTGAACCGGCGGCGGAACCCGAAATTGTCGAAGAATTTGCGGCAATCGAGCAACCCGCAACATTGCCTGAGACCAAAAATGAAGTTGCGGCTAACGATTATCAGTCCGATGATTTTTCGAATTTATTTGCCGAACCGCAAAAAGAAAGCAATGTTTTCAAAAAGGCGGCGGCGGCAGCAGTTGTGCTGTTAGTATTGGGCGGCGCGGCATTTGGGATTTGGACTTTTTCGAAGTCTAAATCAGCCGAAGCAACCCAAACTATTTCTGCGGGCAATACGACAATTCCCGCCCCGATGACCGATTCAACGCCTGTCCCGCCCATTGAAACGGCTCCCGTTTCGAGCTACCAGCCGACTTCCGGTTCTAATCCGACGACAGAGCCTTCTCCGTCAACGGAAGAGACGACCACGGTTTCCAATCCGACGGTTGTTAAAGCCAAAACCACCGCCACGCCGACTCCGGTGCAAGCCAAAAAGCCTGCCGCGACTCCGGCGAAAACGGCGGAAACACAAAAGAAAGTGACACTTGACGATTTGCTTAAGGACAACTAAACGAAACAAAGGACTTTTATGCCTTGGTTTTGCCACTAAATTAAGAAATTTATCGAGTATTAAGGAACAAAAAGTATGAACCCCGTAACTCTGCCCCGAATCCATTCAAACCGTTTAAGATTTTTCTCCTTTTTCCTGCTGACACCGCTAATTTTTTCCCTGACGCTTTTTTCACAAATCGCCGTGGCGCAGCAATCGCAACTCAGTCTGGTTGACATTGTCGCCGTTCTGCGTTCAAAAAAAGTACCGATTGACGAAAGAAATCAGTTATTGACCGAAGGCGTCCGGCAGCGCGGCGTCACGTTTGCAATCAATCCCGATCTTGAAAAAGAACTTCGCAATGCCGGCGCGGACGATGCGCTCGTCGCGGCGATTCGCGAAAAAAGTCCGGTCATCAAAGTCAGCGCAACGCCGCAGCCGAAGGTTGAAGCTTCGCCGATGCCGGTTTCAACGCCGAAACCGCCGGACTATACATTTTATCAAAACCGTGCAAACTCGAATTTCGTGATGGGCGAATATGACGCGGCGATTCCCGATTACAACAAGGCGATCGAGCTCAATCCAAAAGATTCGACAATCTATTTCAGCCGCGCGCTCGCGTATTTCAACAACAAAAGTTTCAATCTGGCAATTGTCGATTTCGATAAAGTCATCGAACTCGATCCGAAAGAAGAGATGGCGTATTTCAAACGCGCCTCCGCGCTTGAGAAAGTCGGCAATTTCGAGAAAGCCCTGAGCGATTATAAAAAGACGGTCGAACTCGACGCCGATAACGAACCCGCGAAAAATGCCGTGCAAAGACTGCAAGCCGCGCTGCCGAAACCGACGCCGACGACACCGACCAAAGAAGTGATCGTCCCTCCGCAAAACAAACCGAACGAAACCGTTGCCACCGAAAATACCAACCCGAACGAACCGCTCAGCATGGGCGCTTTGAATCGTTTTGCAACCAGATTGGCAATTCCGGTTTATCCGACGCTCGAACGGCAAAGAAGCACTGAAGGGCTGGTCACGGTTGAGATCACATTGGACGAAGAAGGAAAAGTGACTTCAGCGAAAGCGATTTCCGGTCCGAAAAGCTTGCGCCAAGCCGCCGAAGATGCCATTCGCAAATCAAAATTCAAACCCGTCAGCATCGGCGATAAAATGGTCAAAGCGACCGGCTTTATCAATTATAATTTCAAAGTAAGTTAAAAATTCGGCAGTTTCCTGCAAAATCTGCCAAAAAGAAATAACCGCCCGAACACCCGAAACTATTGCCCTGTTTCGGATATTCGAGCGGTTATTTTTGTTTGTCATTTTCGTAAATCCTTAGAAAGTCTCTGCTTTTTCTCCGTTTTACTGAATAATGTATCAAACAGAATTTTTAATTCACGCGCCAAATGCTTGCAAAAAATGAAGTTATCCAAGAAAGTTTTTGAATAGTTCGCCCGCGCTTAAACTCTTAATAACTTCCAACGACAACACTTGATTTAACGCCGCTTGCTTCCTGCGCGATCTTGACGCCGACCGAAGCGCCAATTCTGGTTGCGCCGGCTTCGAACATTGCGCGCGCGTCGTCGATTCCCTTGACGCCGCCCGAGGCTTTGACGCCCAAAGAATGTCCGACGGTGCGGCGCATCAGCGCGACATCGTCAGCCGTCGCGCCGCCTTTCGCAAAACCGGTCGAGGTTTTGACGAAATCGGCGCCCGCATTTTTTGAGGCGAGACACGCCCGCACCTTTTCGTCGTCGGTCAAAAGCGCGGTTTCGATGATGACTTTTAATAATACGCCGTTTTCGTGCGCGGCATTGGCGACGGCGCGAATATCGTCTTCGACCGTGCAGTCGTCGCCTGATTTCAGCGCGCCGATATTGATGACCATATCGACTTCGCGCGCGCCGTTAAAGATCGCGCGGCGCGCTTCGTAGGCTTTGACGTCCGAAAGCGTCGCGCCCAAAGGAAAACCGATCACCGTGCAAACCGGAACCGGCGAACCTTTTAAGAATTCCGCCGCTTTTTTGACCCACGAAGGGTTGACGCAAACCGACGCAAAACCGAACTGGATCGCTTCGTTGCAGAGTTTTTTAATGTCGCTTTCCGACGCTTCGGGTTTGAGCAAAGTGTGATCGATTAAGCTCGCCCAATCGTGCGCCGTCGCCGTTTCGCCGAGGACGATGCCGATCCGCGAGGCGCCCGCGTCAACGATCCGTTCGACATCGGCGCGGCAAAACGTCGGACAATATGCATCGTCGCCGATCTTCGCCAAAACCAGATCCGTAATTTGTTCGACAAGTTTCTCGTAATTGCCGTTTGCTAAGTTCATATATTTACAAAAGCGATTTTAGCACTAAACCAATTTCGTGTCAGTTTTTTAACGCCAAGGCGCGAAGGCGCAAAGTGTTTATAAACTTAAAAATCTTTGCGCCTTCGCAACTCTGCGCCTCGGCGTTAAAATTTCCCGATCAAACATTGAAACGAAAATCGACGACATCGCCGTCCTTCATCACGTATTCTTTGCCTTCAAGCCGCGTTAAGCCTTTTTCGCTCGCGGCTTTTCTGGTTCCGTGTTTGACGAGATCGTCGTAGGAAACGATTTCGGCGCGAATAAAACCGCGTTCGATGTCGGAATGAATTTCGCCGGCGGCTTGCGGCGCTTTCGTCCCGACCGGAATCGTCCAGGCGCGGACTTCTTTTTCGCCGGCGGTCAAAAAGCTCATCAAACCGAGCATTTTATACGCCGCTTTGATAAGTTTATCGACGCCGCTCGACGTGACGCCCAAGTCAGCCAGAAATTCCGTGCGTTCTTCTTCTTCGAGCGCGACAAGCTCGGCTTCGAGTTTCGCGCAGATCAAAACGACTTCGGCTTTTTCCGTCGCGGCGTGGTCGCGCACGGCACGCACGTGCGGATTGTTTGAATCGTCCATCAAAGTATCTTCGTCCACATTCGCCGCGTAGATCGTCGGTTTTGACGAAAGCAGAAACCACGTTCTGACGACGGCGCGCTCGTCATCCGTCAGACCGGCGCTTCTGACCGGGCGACCTTCTTCGAGCACGGGCAAAATCTTTTCGATGATCGCGAGATCGCGTTTGGCATCTTTATCGCCGCTTGATTTTATTCCGCGCAATGCTTTGTCCTTGCGTTTCTCGACCGATGCGAGATCGGCAAGCGCGAGTTCGATCTGGATCGTTTCAATATCGCGGACGGGATTGACCGAACCTTCGACGTGAATGATATTATCGTCTTCAAAACAGCGGACGACCTGAATAACGGCGTCGGTTTCGCGGATCGTTGCGAGAAATTGATTGCCCAAACCTTCGCCTTTCGACGCGCCGCGCACGAGTCCCGCAATATCGACGAATTCGACCGTCGCCGGCACGACGCGCTGCGCTTTGTTCAATTTTTCGAGCACCGCGAGACGTTCGTCCGGAACAGCAACGATGCCGATATTCGGTTCGATCGTCGCAAACGGATAATTTGCCGCGAGCGCCGATTCCTGCGCCGTTAAGGCATTAAAAAGTGTAGATTTTCCGACGTTGGGCAAACCAACGATTCCAGCTTGTAACATAATTAAAAATTCAAAATTTAAGATTCAAAATCAAAACGGATATTGTAACCTTTAAGTTGGATTTTGAGAAATCAGTAATTTTTAGTCAACGGATTAAAGTCTTCTTCTTTTTTCCCAAACCCGAGATAAGCGAAATTAAAAATCCGATGATTGTTTTCCAATTCAATGTATTATTTGCTAAAAATACCGTTTTCGGTCATCTTATACCGAAATTTATTTGAATGGCAATGAGATTTACGCAAAGTTTTGCTATAAATGAGTGAATGATTTTGACCTTCCTGATAATTTTGCTGATAACTTGCGGCGGAACGGCGCTCACGTATCTTTATGAAAAAGAAGATTCGCTGCTCGTGCGGCTTGCGGCGGGAAATGTGACGGGTTCGGCGATCTTTGCGACGATCGGATTTCTTCTCGCCTGTTTTTTCGGACTTTCGACCGCGACCGTTTTGATCGCGCTTCTTGTCACGCTTTTGCCGATTGCGATTTTGAGCAGAAAACAATTTCAGCGGCAATTCAAAACCAATTTAAATAAAGCGCGCGGCAAATTAGACGGCGCAAATTTGAAAAAACTGTTGAAGTTTGCGTATTACGTTTTTATATTTTTCGTGCTCTGGTTTTTCTTTGAACGCGCGATGATCGAAACCAAAGAAGGAATTTTCACGGGCGGCTCGCAAAATTTGGGCGATCTGCCTTTTCATTTGGGCGCGATCTTTTCTTTTTCGGAAGGCAACAATTTTCCGCCCGAAAATCCTTCGTTCGCTTTTGCGAAATTCACTTATCCATTTCTCGCGGATTTTGTGACGGCGTGTTTCGTCAAAATTGGCGCCGGAGTTCGCGAAGCGATGCTCGTGCAGAATGTTTTCCTCGGGTTTTCGCTTGTCGTGCTGCTCGAAAAATTCACGTTCAAATTAACCGGGAATAAACTTGCGGGAAAGCTCGCGCCGCTGCTTTTGCTTTTCAGCGGCGGACTCGGATTTATCTGGTTTTTCCGGGATTTCTGGAATGGCACCGAGTCGCTTTAGGAAATCTTGTGGAAGCTGTCGCAAGATTACACGATCAAAGAAAAATTCCGCGGGGGAAATTCGCTCGGAGTG
>JBBQOA010000042.1:0-14325 GCA_038330465.1 Pyrinomonadales bacterium | reverse complement strand
AATGAGCAGCATCTGCTCAATTATCGGCGCTACATCAAGCAAACTCATTGATTTGGATTAACTCCCGGAATAAAAATTAAAAGATGGTAGGAACTGGATTTGAGAATAACGGACTTTCATTACAGCCGTTCTATCAGTTTTCTATTTTGACGCATCACTCTATAAAAAAGCAAGTAAAATTTAACAATAAAAAACAATTTTTAATTATTTTAACAAAGCCGCGCGAAAAGATCGCAGATTTTCGCTGATCTTTTCGGGCGGAAAAAGTATTGATTTGATAACTGCCGCCGCATTTGCACCGACCTCAAAAACTTCCCGAACATTTTCCGTCGTGATTCCGCCGATCGCGACCAGCGGAAAATCTTTGAGCGCTTCACGCAATTGCCGAATGCCGTCGATCCCGACAACTTGATCGGGATTTTCTTTGGTTGTCGTCGCAAAAACAGGACCGATCGCGAGATAATCGATCGGCAGTTTGACGGCTTCGAGCGCTTGCTCGAGATTATGCGTCGAGTAACCGATGATCGCCTTTTTGCCCAATATTTTTCGCGCCTTTTCGGGCGGCAGATCGTCTTGTCCGAGATGCACGCCGTCAGCTTTGGCGGCGAGTGCCAGATCAACGCGGTCATTGACGATGATTTTGACGCAATGTCTTCGGGCGATTTCGAGCGCGGTTTCGATCTGATCGTAAAAATCTTTCGGTGCCGCGTGTTTTTCGCGCAGCTGAATAAATTTTGCGCCGCCTTCGATCAATCTTTCCACTTGTTCGGCGTGTGAAAGTTTGGTCAGGCGCGGGTCGGTGATCGGATAAATTTTCGGTAAATTAAGATTCAAGATTTAAGATATAAGATCCGGGATTCAAGCTTTAAGATTTAAATATTGAATCTCGAATCTTCAATTAAAACAGCGATTTAACCATTAAATAGCCGTCTTCGCCGTTGTTATAATAATTATTCAGCCGTTGAACAACCGTGTAATTTAACCCACGATAGAGGCTTTGCGCACCGATATTGCTGACGCGAACTTCAAGTGAAATGGTCGCGATTTCCCGTGTGCGCAAGGCTTCCTCGACGTGCAAAAGCATTTTTACGGCTAAACCCCGGCGGCGGTGTTCGGGCGCGACGCCGATGGTCGTGATGTGTCCCGTGCCGTCATTCGTCATGACAAAAACAAATCCGACGATTTGCTCGTTCGGCGTCGCGACGCGGTAGCTGAGTGTTGTCGGGTCGTTCATTAAAAAGGCAAAAGTGTGTTTGTTGTAGTTTTCGCCTTTTTTAAAACAGCGCAAATTCAAGCGCATCACTTCTTTAAGATTTTTTTCGGTGAGCGGATGAATTTCATAACTTGTCGGTGCGGCAGACGCGATTATTTCCGGTTCGACCAATTCGGTCGGAACAAAAAGATTACGAATTATTTGCAAGACTGCCATAAAGAATTTACGATTTGTGATTGCCGATTTGCGATTTGGTTTTTAGTCTTTGGATTTTAGTTTTTAGCCAAAACCAAAATCCAAAAACTAATAAACAAACATACAATCGCCGTAACTGTAAAAACGATATTTTTCCGAGACGGCGTGTTTGTATGAATTCATTATAAGTTCGTAACCGCCAAAAGTTGAAACCAAAACGAGCAAAGACGATTGCGGAAGGTGAAAATTTGTCAAAAGTCCGTCGATGGCTTTGAATTTATAGCTTGGCGTGATCGTCAAATCAGCCAGATTTTTTTCCGCGATAAATTTTCCGTGTTTTGAAAATGCCGATTCCAAAGTCCGCGTTGTGGTCGTGCCGATCGCGATAATTCGGCGGTTTTCGGTTTTTGCTTGATTCAGAGTTTCCGCCGTTTCATCCAGAATTTGATAATTTTCAGGCAAAACTTTGTGTTCCGCCAAATCGTTGACACGGACGGGTTCAAAAGTTCCGTAACCGACATGAAGCGTAATTTCGGTAATTTTAACGCCGGCGTTGTTAATTTCTTCCAAAATCTGCGGCGTAAAATGAAGTCCGGCGGTCGGGGCGGCGATCGCGCCTTTTTCACGGGCGAAAACGGTTTGATAACGCTCGCGGTCTTTGTCAAGATCGCCGCCCTCGCGTTTGATATAGGGCGGCAACGGCGTTTTGCCGATGCGATCTAAAATCTCTTCGAAATCGCCGTTCGCTTCAAATCTAACAAGAACGCGACCTTCAGCGGTTCTTTCCAGAACTTCCGCCGACAGATCGCCGCCGAATTCGATTGTTTTTCCGACTTTTAATCTTTTCGCCGGACGCCCGAGCGTTTCCCAAATCTGATCTTCGGTTTCACGAACCAAAAAAAGCTCGACCTTCGCGCCTGTTTCGGTCGTTCCGGAAAGTCTTGCCGGAAAAACTTTGGTGTTATTTAACACGATCACATCACCGCTTTTCAAAAACTTTGTGAAATTCGCAAACTGCTCGTCACGAAAAGATCTTTTGCTTCGGTCAATAACTAACATTTGCGACTTTTCGCGGTTCTTCAAAGGTTCTTGCGCGATCAGCGCGGCGGGAAGTTCATAATCGAAATCGGTAATTAACATACTTTTAACTAAAAAAAAACTTGAAGAAATATTCAGCAAGTTGATAAGAATAACAAACAAAATTTAAGACGCTAAATGCTGAAATTCATTTCTGCAAAAATCATTGGCAAGTGAATTAATTGCTTGAATTTTCAGAAATTTTAATTTTCTGCTTGCCAAAGATGTAAAACCTGTGTTACAAAAGTTATCGTTAACACATTAAAAGCCAAATCTAAAAAATTGGGAAAAGTAAAACCGAAAAAACAAGCTACTCTCAGCGATATTGCCGCTAATGTCGGCGTCGCGCCGATGACCGTGTCGCGTGTGATGAACGGAAATGGTTATGTCAGCGAGGAAACCCGCGAAAAAGTTATGCGGGTGGCAAAGGAAATGAACTATCGTCGAAACGGTTTGGCGCACAATCTCAAACGCCAGCGCACCGAAACGATCGGCTTGGTGCTCGGCGATATTTCCAATCCGTATTCGACCGAATTGGCAAATGCGATCCGCGAAACCCTTTCGGCGCATGGCTATAACTTGTTTATATGCATCAGCGAACACAGCGCAAAAGAAGACATCGCGGCTTTTGAGTCACTCGTCAATCACAGCGTTGACGGTTTGATCGTGGCGACGCGTTCAAATAAAGGCGGCGACGAATATTTAAAGGGAATCGTCGAAAGCAATGTTCCGGTCGTCCTCATCGGGCGCGATTTTCAGCATCCGTCGGTCGATTTTGTTTCGACCGATAATCTCAACGGCGGGTTTGAAGCAACGCGCCATCTGATCGATCTCGGGCATCGGCGGATCGGATTTATCGGTGCAACTTTGAGCGGCGGCTCAAGCTTGAAGCGGCTTCAAGGCTATTTGAATGCTCTCGAACAGCATCAGATTCCGGTCGATGAAAGATTGATCACGGGACGCAAAGAATCGATTTCGGAAGTGCCGGGCTACTCGACCGAAAAAATGGGTTATGAAGGAATGAAGCGTTTGCTTTCGCTTCCCGAGCGTCCGACGGCGGTTTTTGCCCGCAACGATTTTACGGCGATCGGCGCAATGACGGCGATCAAAGAAGCCGGTTTGAGAATTCCCGAAGATATTGCAATTGTTGGGTTTGATGACATTCCGCTGGCGATTCACACGTCGCCGACGCTGACCACCGTCCGACAACCGATGCGCCTGCAAGGACAGTTTGCCGCCCAAATGCTTCTGCAAAGAATCGAAAGCAGCGAGACGGAAGAACGGCGCGAACAGATCCTTAATTGCGAATTAATTATCAGAAAGTCAACGGTTTGAACCAAGAGAAATAAATGAGCATTGAAATTAGTTTTATGAAGAAACCTGTTATCGTTAACATATTTAACATAAATTTTCCGCGAGTGGCGAGCACTATCTTGTTGCTCACGGCGTTTCACCTCGTTTTCTGCTCTTTGTCCTATCCTCAAACACAATCAAAAACAAAGGGCATACCGGCTTTTGAAGAACTCTTGGCGCGCCCCGTTAATTTGCGTCCCGAACTGAAAAACGTTCATCCGCGGTTGTTTTTCAGCGCATCGGATCTTTCTGCAATGCGCGAACGGGCAAAGGGCGCCGACCGCGAGTTGTGGCAAGAAACACTTAAAGATATTCAAACATTGAGGCGCGACGTGCCCGACCCGAAAGATGAAGACCTTTATAAAAGCGGGTTGGATGAACGAAAAAAAGGCGTTGTTTCGCAGTATGAGTTTGCGTTTCAAATTGCGCAGACGAGTTTCGCGTATCAAATTGAACGGGACGAAAAATACGCGGAAGCGGCGAAAAAATGGACGCTCGCGGCGTGTGCGATGCCGATTTGGGGTTACACCTACAACAAACCGAATGTTGATCTGCCGCCTGCGCATCTGCTTTACGCGGTCGCCTTTGCCTACGATATTTTGTTCGACAAACTAACTGCGGGCGAAAAGGAAATCATCAAAAACAAGCTCATCAAACAGGCGCGTTTGATGTATGACTATTTCAAATATAAACCGAACAAAAAATACACTTACAGCCAAAACCACACCTGGATTCCGCTGGCTGGTTTGGCGATTGCGGCGTACGCGCTTGAGGATGAAACCGACGAAGCGAAAGATTGGGCGCGGCTCTCCCGCGCGGTTTTTGACCGGACGATGCTGACCTTCGCCGCCGACGGATATTTTTACGAGAGTTTTCATTATTTCGGTTTCGCGTTTCGCTGGATGATTCGTTATTTCGACGCGCATTTACAAGCGACGGGCGAAAATCTCTATGAGCCGATGAAATCGAAATTCGCGCAGATGAAATATTTTGCGATGCATTCGATCTTGCCCGACCGCGAAAATGTTTTCGATTTTGCCGATGTCGGCGACGGCGCGCTCAATCGCAACAACATTTCCAAACGCGAAAAACTCTACGGCGAATACGACATTCTTTACCGGTTCGCGGGAATTTATAAGGACGCCAAAGCGCAGAGAATCGCCGATTTTATCCGCACGGAAACAAAATTAAACACGCGTGAACCGATGTGGGCTTTCATCAATCACGACGCGAATTTGAAACCCGCGCCGCTCGCGGAAATTCCGACCGAGGTTTATTTCAGCGATAACGGGACGGTTTTCTGGCGTTCCGATTGGTCGCGCAATGCGACCGCATTTGCGTTTCGCTGCGCGCCGCCCGAAGGACACACGGCGGCGCAAATGGCTTCGAAAATTCCCGATTGGCGCGAAAACACGGGACACGCGCACCCGGACGCGAACAGTTTTATTATTTACGCGAAAGGCAAATATCTGACGGGCGACACAGGATATCTCGGTATTAAAAACACCGACGATCACAACACGATCTTGGTCAATCGTCGCGGACAGGCGAACGACGGCGTTTATGAAATGTTCAAGGAAGTTTCCAACGAAAAATTGGATCAAATCCGGATCGCCGAAATCTGGGGCACGAACGATTATTTTTACGTCCGCGGCGAAGCGGCAAGCGCCTATTACGACGAACTCGGGTTGAAGAAATTCAATCGAAATTTCCTCTATGTCGCGCCCGATTATTTTATCGTTTGGGATCAGCTTGAAACCGGCAAACCGGCAGATTTTTCGTTTCTGCTGAATGCCGACCGCGACATAAAAATTAACGGAAATGAAGCCGACCTGATCAACGAAAATGCGGCGCTGCGCGTTGTCCGAATTGCGCCGAACGAAGCCGATTCAAAGGTCGTGCCGCAGATGATTCAAGCCCGGGGTTTGCCCGGCAGCGTTGATAAAGGCGACACCGAACAGCGCGGCGTGCAGCTCCAAACCGTTTCCGCGCAAAAGCAGACAAATTTTGAATTTCTACATTTTTTGCAGCCGTTTGCAATCGCCGAACAAGCGGGTTTGCCGAAAGTTTCGGCGCGTGCTGATAACGCCAAAGGTTTGCGGATCGATTGGCAAAATGGCGCGACGGAATATGTTTTTTTGAGCGGCAAAGGCGGCAAGGCGGATTCGGACGCGAGCCGTTTGATTTTCAGAACAACGAGCGAAAATATTTGGAATCGTCTGCTTTTTCAAAACGCAAAATTTATCACGTTTGAAAACAAACCGCTTTTTCAAGCTTCAAACACGGTTTCGGCAACTCTGCAAAGATCGATCGCCGGAAATCTGAGCGGCTGGATAATTTCAAATGAAAGCGCGGTAATAAAATTGGTCTTACCAATTAAGCCGAAAGCTCTCAAAGTGAACGGCGAGAGCATTGAGTTCACATATGAAGCGGCGGAAAAAACATTGAGTCTGACCCTCAAAGCGGGCAGAAATTTTATTGAGAGCGAGTAATTTTAGAAAGCAATTTAGGATTTTTATGGCTGAAATAAACACGAAAAACGAAAGCGATCATTTAACGGAAAACTCCGGTTTCAAGATCGGCGGATTGCGTTGGCTGATCATCGGTCTGGTCTTTTTTATCACGGTCATCAATTACCTTGACCGGATGACGATTTCGGTGCTGGCGCCCGTGATTACGAAGGATTTGGGTTTGAGCAACACCGAATTCGGCGCCATCACGACCTGGTTTTTGATCGCCTACACGATTTCGCAAGCCGTTTCGGGCAAAATTTATGACCGCGCCGGCAACAAATTCGGGTTTGCGTTTTCGGTCGTCGTTTGGTCGGTCGCCGCAATTTTACACGCATTTGCAACCGGCTTGACGAGTCTCAGCGCCTTTCGCGTGCTGCTCGGATTTGGCGAAGCGGGAAATTTTCCGGGCGCGGCAAAAGTCGGCGCGGAATGGTTTCCGCAAAAGGAACGCGCGCTCGCGCAGGGAATTTTCAACAGCGGCGTCGCGCTTGGTTCGATCGTCGCACCGCCGCTGATCATCTTTCTGCAAATAAATTACGGTTGGAAAGCGACCTTTATTTTCACGGGCGTGCTTGGTTTCGTCTGGCTTTTATTTTGGCTGATTCTTTATCAAACGCGTGAAAAACATTCGTGGTTAACCGAACAAGAAAGAATATTGATCGAAGCCGACGATCCTCAAGCGAATGAAAAAACAACATCGAACTCCGAAATCCAAAATCCAAACTCGTATCTCGGGTTGCTGAAATACAAGGAAACTTGGGCAATCATCGCCGCCCGTTTTTTGGTTGATCCGATTTGGTGGCTCTATATCACCTGGCTGCCGAAATATTTGTTCGACGCGCGCGGGTTCGATCTCAAACAGATCGGCGCGTTTGCCTGGATGCCGTTTCTGGCGGCGGGTTTGGGAAGTCTTTTCGGCGGTTGGCTGGCAAAATTTTTGATCGAGCGTTTCGGCTGGACGGTTAATAAAGCCCGCAAGGTAATCATCGGCGTTTCGTGTCTGCTGATGCCTGCCGGAATCGTCGCCGCTTATACGGACGATTCGATGATGGCGCTCGCGATGATCAGCATCGTTTTATTCGGTTTTCAGGTGTGGATCAATAATGTCCAGACTTTGCCGTCGGACTTTTTCCCGAAATCGGCGGTCGGTTCGGTCGCCGGTTTAGGCGGAATGGGCGCGGGAATCGGTTCGATGATCTTGATCTTTACGACCGGTTGGGTCGTCGATAATTTTTCATACACGCCGATTTTGGTTGCCGCCGGATTGCTCGCGCCGATCGGGACGGTCGTTCTTTTCGCGCTGGCGGGAAAAATACAAAAAGTTTCAATTCAACATTAAAATTTAGGGAGATTAAATTATGCAGAATTTTTTTGATTTTACGGGAAAAGTCGTACTCGTGACGGGTGCCTCAAGCGGCATCGGGCGGGCGACGGCGGAGTTTTTCGGGGCTTGCGGCGCACGGGTCGCCGTCAGTTACCACAGTAATTTAGCGGGCGCAGAAGCCGCTGTCGAGGTAATTAATGCTGCCGCCGCGCGTGCCGCCGCGGCGAGCGGAACGGGCGAAACATCGCTGACAAGCGGAAAAAATGCGTTTGCAGTGCAGGCGGATGTGACAAAAAATTCGGAAATCGAACGAATGGTTCGGGAAGTCGAAGAAAACTTGGGCGCGGTCGATATTTTGGTCAATAACGCCGGTTCGCTCGTCGAACGCTTGAAAACCGCCGAATTGACGGAGGAACGCTGGGACGAGGTTTTCGCGCTCAATGTTAAATCGGCGTTTTTCGCCGCGCAAGCCGTGATTCCGAAAATGCTCGAAAAAGGCGCGGGCGTGATCGTCAACGTGACTTCGATCGCCGGACGCAACGGCGGCGCGCCCGGTTCGATCCATTATTCGGCGGCGAAAGGCGCGATGATCACGATGAATAAAGGTTTGGCAAAGGAATTTGCCGCGCAGGGAATTCGTGTTAACGGCATTTCGCCGGGCGTGATCGATACGCCGTTTCACGAAACATTTTCGACGCCCGCCGCGATGAAAAATTTTGCTGACAATGTGATCCCGATGGGACGCGTCGGGACGAGCCGCGAAGTCGCGCAGACGATCGCCTTTCTGGCATCTGACGCGGCGAGTTATCTGTGCGGCGAAACGATCGAAATTAACGGCGGAATGTTAATGGATTAAGAGAAAATTTAAGGAGAAAGAAATGAGAGATTTAAGTGAAAAAATATCTAAAGCGTTAAGTTCGATACTTGGCATTTTGCTATTGGTTTCGTTGAGCTACGGTCAAAATTTTAAGGCAACACTCGTCGGGCAGATCACCGACCAAAACGGCGCGGTGGTGCCGAATGCAACGGTCACGATCACCCAACAAACAACCAATCAAAAACAAACCGTAACTTCGAATGAAGAGGGAAATTACGTGATCGCGCAGCTCGATCCGGGCGTTTATTCGGTCAAGATCGAGGCGCCGAATTTCAAAACCTCGATCAGCAAAGATCTGACTTTGGAAACGGGGCAAAGCGCGCGTTTAAATTTAGTTCTGCAAACCGGAGATATCAGCGAAGAAGTGGTCATCACGGCGGAACCGGCGGTCGTCAACACCGAAACTTCTTCAAAAGGCGAAGTTATTACGCAAAAACAGGTTGCCGATCTGCCTTTGAACGGGCGTGATTTTACGAGTTTGGCGCTGCTTGCGCCGGGCGTTTATCCGCGTCCTGCCGATGACGATCAGGGTGAAGGTTTGGCGGCGGCGGGAACGCGCACCGATGCTTCAAATTTTATTCTCGACGGCATCGTTAATAAATCTGACCGGAACGGCTCGGTCGGCGTCAACACTTCGATCGATTCGATTCGTGAGTTTAAAGTTGAAACCTCGACTTATACCGCCGAATTCGGACGTTCCGCCGGAGCGCAGATCAATGTCGTTTCAAAATCCGGCACCAATCGTTTTAGCGGAACGCTTTTCGAGTATTTGCGAAACGATGCTTTCGACGCGCGAAACTTTTTTACCGCGCCGGGTGAAGCCAAAACTTTGCGCCGCAATCAATTCGGCGGAACGATCGGCGGACCGATGCCATTTTTGAATTTCGGCGAAGGCGGACCGGCATTTACAAAGGGTAAAGATCGCACGTTTTTCTTTGTTTCGTATGAAGGAACGCGCCAAAAACGCTCGGAATCCGCGCTTTCAACTGCGCCGCGGGCGAGCTGGCTGACCGGTGATTTCCGCGATGTTTTGGGGGCGGGACCGGATTTAATCTTGGGAACATCGGATGATGTCGCCGGTTCCAATCAAATTCGTTGTCTGACCTCGGCGGGAGCACGGGTTGTTTGTCCGACACCGAATGTTATTCCGCTGACAAATATAACGGTTGGAACTACCAGCTATCTTGGCATTAACCCGATTTCAGCACAGATTTTGCGGAGACTTCCGTCGGCTAACGTGATCACTCCGCAAAATCCATTTGGCTATGCCGCGACAGTTTTAGGTATCACCAACCGTAATCAAGCTTTGGTCAAAATCGACCATAAAGTCAATGAGAGAAACAATGCTTCGTTCCGTTATTCGCAGCAAACGGGCAACGGATTCGATCCGTTTCCGTCAAACCGCAACTTTTATCCGACCTTCGGACGCGACACGACGCAAAACTACAAAAATATCGCGTTCAGCGATACGCATATTTTTTCGCCGAAGGTCATCAATGAGTTTCGCCTCGGCATTTACACGCAAAACAGTCAAAATTTAGGCGAAAACCGCGATCAGGATTATGTTGCGCTTTTAGGAATTACCGGACTTCCGACATCGAGTGATTCCGCACTGCAAGGTTATCCGGCAATTCGGATCGATGGATTCTCCGAATTCGGCGACCGTCCGAACGATCCTTTTTCGTATCAACTGAGAAATTATCAAATCTATGATTCGGTCAATGCTTTGGTCGGAAATCACAGCTTAAAATTTGGAATCGACATCATTCGTTCAAATTATGTCGAAAATGATGTCAGAAATGTGCGCGGCGATTTTCGGTTTCGCGGAAAAAGCACGAATAGCACGACCAGCAACACCACTGCCAGAAGCGGTTTCGGCTCATTCGCGGATTTTCTCTATGGTTTGCCTGATACAACTTCGCGTCAAATCGGTGCTGAACCGGCGGATTTGACCGGCTCACAGTACGCATTTTTCGTGCAGGACGATTGGCGTGTCACAAATTGGCTGACATTCAATCTCGGAGTTCGTTATGAAATGCAAACTCCTTTGACCGAAGCAAGCGGACGGCTCGGAAATTTCGTTCCCGAAATTGGGGCAGTTGTTGTCTCGGGCGATTCGCGCCTGCCGAAAGGTTTGATTAACAGCGACAAAAATAATTGGGGACCGCGGGTCGGATTTGCTCTGCGTCCGTTTAAGGATGATAAAACAGTGATTCGCGGCGGCGCGGGAATTTATTATTCACTGGAAACTTTTAATCCGATTCGGCAGCAGCTTGCCAATAACGCGCCGTTCTTGAATCGAGAAACATACAGTCGTCCGACGGCGGCTGCCTCGATCCTCCAGCTTTCGTTCCAAAATGCTTTTCCGAGCGCGCTGATATCAGCCGGAGTCAGCACGCCTTTCGGTTTGCAGGTAAATTACCGAACGCCGGAAATCTATCAGTTCAATTTGACGGCTGAACGCGAAATCGTCAAGGATTTGGCTCTCGAAGTCGGTTATGTCGGCTCACTCGGCAGAAATCTCGGACAGCGCTACGATCTCAATATTGCCTATCCGACAGGCGCAGTGACCAGCACCACCGTCGGCGGTGTAACGACTTACACGCCCGTGACGGCGAGACTTTTCCCGACTCTCGGAACGATTCAATTTCAAGAACAGGTTGCCCGTTCAAATTATCACGGCTTGCAAACATCTCTCCGTCGGCGTTCTAAAAACGGTTTGACGCTGCTCGTTTCATATACGTATTCAAAAGCGATTGACACGGCTTCTTCAACCAACAATTCGACGACCGGGACACAAAAATTCCCGCAGGACGTTCGGGATCTGAATGCTGAAAGATCGTTAGCGGATTTTGACCGCCGACACCAATTTACGGCGAGTTATAATTACGAATTACCGTTTGGCAAAAAACGACAATTCCTGAGCAATATTGGTTCGGTCGGGAACTTCTTCCTCGGCGGCTGGCAGTTGAATGGAATTTACACTTATCTGTCAGGCAGACCGTTCACTCCACAGTTCTCAGCGGCAACAACCGCCCAGCAGCGACCGGATGTGATCGGCGATCCATATTCGAATGTGCCGGATGGTTTAGCCTTTAACCCGGCAGCTTTTACGAGACCGTTAGCTTCGCCCGGTGACCCGAATCTATTCGGAAATGCCGGACGAAATATTCTGACGGGACCGGATTTTAACAGTATGGATATTTCTCTATTGAAAAATTTCCGTGTCACTGAAAAAGCAAAAGTTCAGTTTCGCTGGGAAGTTTTCAATGTTTTTAACCGAACAAACTTTCAGGTTCCGGTCTTTTTACTCGACAGTGCGAACGTCGGAACTTATTCGCAAACCGCCAACGAAAACCGCGAAATGCAGTTTGCACTAAAATTCATCTTCTAAAAGATGTTTATATTTTCCATTGAAAAGGAAAGCGTTCAATTAAAAAAGAGCGCTTTCCGATTTTTCAAACCGGAACCCGAAAACTTCTTCGGAATTTTCGGTAAAAGATTAGGCGAAAGAAAATTGTCGCGGTAGTTTGATGATTTGTAGGAATTAGATATGTTGAAAAAATTAGCAGTTATAAATCTTATTATTTTGTTCGCGTTTCCGCTCGTCGCCTTTGCACAGGACAAACAGGAACTCGAAGCCGAACGCAAAGCGAGTCAAAAACTTAAAGGCGAACATCCGCTTTTCGAGTTGATGAAAACGAAAACTTCGAGCCTGAAAAAAGAACTCGAAAATGTTCATCCGCGCGTGTTTTTGACGCAAGCCGAGATCGACGCGCTGAAGAAGAAAACTCAAACGCAAAAGGAACTCTGGCAGACGGCTTTAAGCCGTGTCCGCGCTTTAATGGTCGAAGCGCCGCCACCGCCCGCCGAAACGCGCCGCGCACAAAACGAGGTCGGGATCGGAATTGCCGAAGCCGCCCTTGTTTACAAGATCACAGGCGAGCGCAAATATCTCGATGCCGCCAAAAAATATATGGACGCCGCCGTGAGCTACGATGTTTGGGGTTATTCCTACAACAAACCGAACGTCGATCTCGCCGCCGGACATCTGCTTTACGGAATGGGTTGGGGCTACGATCTGCTCTACAACGATCTGACCGCCGCCGAGCGGACAAAATACCGCGAAAAGCTCGTCCGGCAAGCGAAATTGATGTTCGATTACTTTAAACCGAAATCGGGCAAAACTTACGCGTATTCGCAGAATCACACATTCATCCCGATCTCGGGTTTAGCGATCACGGCGTATGCTCTGATGGGCGAGAGCGAAGATGCGAAAGATTGGGCGGCGCTTTCCCGCGCCATTTTCGACCGCGTATTGGCGACCTATTCCGATGACGGCTATTACTACGAGGGAATGGAATACTGGATTTTCTCGACGCCGTGGCTCGCGCATTATATGGACGCGCATTTTCACGCGACGGGCGAAGATCTCTATGCGACGACGCCCGGTCTGAAATCCGCGCATACCTACGTCGCGCACGCCACGCTCCCGGGCGGCGAATTCAATTTCGATTTCGGCGACATTTACGCCGGCAACCTGACGCGCTCAAGAAAAGGCGACGATTACGAACGCGAACGTGTCGGCGGCAAGTTTCGGACGAATTACAACATTCTTTATAACCTTGCCGCGCGCTATCGAAACGGCGAAGCGCAAGGCGTTGCCGACTGGCTGAGATCGAAAGGACAAACAAACGCCGAAGAATTCTGGACGTTTATCTGGTATGACAATTCGATCAAGTCCGTTTCGATCAATCAGCAGCCCGTCTGGCATTACTTTCCCGACCACGAGGTTGTTTACTGGCGTTCTTCGTGGAATGACGACGCGACCGCGTTTGCCTTCAAAGCCGGTCCGCCCGAAGGACACGCCGCCACCGAAAAATTAAAAGAGTTTCCCGAATGGCGTCTGTCGAGCGGACACGCGCATCCGGACGCAGGCAGCTTTATCATCTGGTCGAACGGCAAATATCTGACAGGTGATTCGGGTTATGCGGGAATTCCGCTGACCGAACATCACAACACGCTCGTTTTCGGCGGCAAAGGGCAGGGCAAGGAAGGTGCCGGACACGACGCCTTTGCCGGCATTCCGTATGAAAGACTTAATAGAATTCGACTGTGTTCGGTCAAAGCCGATAACCAAAAAGTTTCGATCATCGCCGATCTGACGGCGGCTTACGAGCCCGAACTCGGTGTCACGGAGCTGACGCGCCAATTCGATTTTACGGCGCCATTCGATTTTACCGTGACCGATTCCGTCAAAACCGAAAAACTGCAGATCATCACGGCTTTTCTGCATTCCGACAATTCGATCATCGCCGGCTCGAAAAACGTTTTTGAGTTTGAACCGAACGGGACAAGTCTTTTGGCAGAGATCATTTCGCCGAAAGATTTTAAAGCAAAGATCGAAAAAAATATTCTGATCACGCCCGGACCGCCGGGAAATGTCGATAAAGGCGAACGCGAAGAACGCGGCGTGCGGCTCGCCATTTCAACTTCGAAGCCGACCAGTCAGGCAACGTTTCTTATTAAATTGAAAATAAAAAAATGAAAATTGCCGAAATGAATGAATAAAAAAAACTTCGGTTCGGCGAACTGTTTCCGCCGAACCGAAGTTTTTTTTCGATAAATTTGCTAAATCAAGCAATTATAATTTGAATGCCTAGGGTCGGAGTCGAACCGACATGGGATTGCTCCCGCTAGATTTTGAGTCTAGTGCGTATACCAATTTCGCCACCCAGGCGCGAACTTTAGATAATAAAACTCTTCGCCTGTT
>JBBQOA010000041.1:0-14337 GCA_038330465.1 Pyrinomonadales bacterium | reverse complement strand
TGCCGTGCCGCCCGCGCCCGTTAAATCTGTTTGCTCTTAATTTGCTAACCGATGACGATCACATAACTGCGCCACGCGATCACAATTGAAAAAACAAACAGAAACAGAATATTAAATTTGGTTTTATTCGACATAGTGACTCCGATTTTGATGAATTTATTTCAATTATGAGGTTAATTGTTTGAGACCCGCTTGAAAACAATTTTGTGATGAAACGAAAAGAATCGTGATGAACGGTTTTGAATCTAGTTTTGAGTCAAGTTTCAAGTCTGATTTTCGAAGAGTTCGAGAAATCTTTCGCGATAATTGCGGCTCAGCGTTAATTCCTCGCCGTTGCGCAAAATCACGGAATAATCGCCGCTGAACATCGGGTGCAACTCTTTGATGCGGTCGATATTGACGATCGTCGAGCGGTGAATCCGCAGAAATTTGTCGGGATTGAGTTTGGCTTCGAGGGCATTCATCGTTTCGCGGATCAGATGACTTTCGCGTCCGACGTGCAGTTTTAGATAATTTCCGGCGGCTTCGATCCATTCGATCTCGTCGATCTTCAAAAAGAAGACGCGTCCGACGGATTTGACGACGAGGCGTTCGAGATATTTTTTCTCCGTCCGCAGATCGGCGATCAATGACGCGAGGCGTTCGTCCATTTTTCCGCGATTTTTGTTTTCGAGCAGCTCGCGGGCGTGCGCGACGGCGCGACTCAGCCGCTCGCGGTTAAACGGTTTGAGCAGGTAATCGAGCGCGTGCACATCAAATGCCTGAAGCGCGTAATGGTCGTAAGCCGTCACGAAGATGACGATCGGAACATCTTTTTCATCGAGCGATTTGATGACTTCAAAACCGTTTTTTTCGGGCATTTGAATGTCGAGAAAAACGAGGTCGGGTTTTTTCTGATTGATGGTTTTGATCGCCTCGGCGCCGTTGCCGCATTCGCCGATGATCTCGACATCCGTTTCTTCGCGCAAAAATCGCCTGACGCGCTCACGCGCCAACGGTTCATCATCGACAATTAAGGTCCTGATCTTCATTAAAATTTGAATCGGTTTAGGAAGCGGCAGCGAATATTTTCATTTAGATCAAAATTCGGAATAAGTGAGAGATGAAAGATGATAACTGATAGATTTTATCTTTTATCTCTCATCTTTTATCTCTCAACTATTCCGAATCAATTACCCAAAACTAAATTGCTCGGCTACTTAATTCAGCAACTTAAGCACGCGAACCTGCTCGCTATACCGATGAATTATCCACTTCCCGAAACGGAATCGTTAAATTAACGCTCAAACCGCTCTGTTCGGCGTTCGCCAGATCGAACTGATGCCCGTCGCCGTAGAGATGCCGCAAACGGCGGCGCGTGTTGGAAAGCCCGACGCCTTCCGGCAGATTTTCGAGATCGCCAAACGGCACGCCGATGCCGTTGTCCGAGACGCTTAACTGCAAACTTCCGTTATTGCGAAGCGCACCGATCTGGATCTTTCCGCCCGTCGAGCGCGGCGCGATGCCGTGTTTGATGGCGTTTTCGACGAGCGGCTGCAAAATCATATTCGGGACGCTCGCGTCCAGAGTCTCAGGCGAAATTTTCATTTCGACAATTAAACGGTCGTGAAAGCGCATTTGTTCGATTTCGAGATATTTTCTCAAGAATTCGAGTTCCTGTCTTAAAGAAACTTCCTGCACTTCGAGTTTTTCAAACGACAAACGAAGCAGATCGCTCAGATCGCCAATCATTCTTTC
The DNA here is from genome assembly GCA_038330465.1 of Pyrinomonadales bacterium. Classification (GTDB taxonomy): domain Bacteria; phylum Acidobacteriota; class Blastocatellia; order Pyrinomonadales; family Pyrinomonadaceae; genus JAFDVJ01. The sequence continues at coordinate 12,600 of JBBQOA010000041.1, read as the reverse complement.
CGCCGCATCCGGATCTTTGTGAATCAATTCGGAAATCGCGTTGAGCGTATTGAAAAGAAAATGCGGATGAAGCTGCATCTTTAAAACTTGCAGCCGCGAGGTTGCCAGCCGTGCTTCGAGCTTCGAGGTCGTCAGCTCACGTTCGCGGTATTTTTGATAATAACTGTACGCCGATTTGATGCCGACGACGCCCCAGTAGATCAAAATGCTGAGATGCAGGTTGATAAAGATAAAATATTGGTAAGCCGCCAGAAAACTCGGAAATTGGCGGTTCGGCGGATAACCGAGCCGGGTCAGAAAAAAAGTATCGACCGCCTGTTGGAAAAACGCGACGATGACGCTTGCCGAAAGATGAACAAGCAAAGATTTGCGCCATTTACCGGCTTCGAACGGAAATTTCTTGGTGAGCTGTAAGATCAGCGGACTCAAGGCAAACCAGACGTAACCCGAAACCATCTGCCAGAGCAAGATCTGCCAAAACGGCACGGGATTTTTTGAAAGTTGATTTTGTAAGGCAAACTGGCTCGTAAAAAATAATCCGAACAGCGTCCAGGTTGCCCAAATCGCGATCCATTTCACCCATTTGCGATTGATCAGCGGTTCTGCGGTCATTTTTTCATTGAAGCGCAATTTTTTGTTTTCGGCAACAAATCTGTGATGAAAGGCTAAAATTTATTGATAAAACGCTTTTTTATTTCGATTGCGCTTTTAATCTTTCCTCGAAAAGCCGGGTCGAAACGGTCAGAAAATCGTGTGCCGTGATCAAGCCGACGAGTTTTTTGTTTTTGACGACCGGCAAACAGCCGATGTTTTTTTCGCGCATCAGATAGAGCGCGTCGAGCGTATCGGTTTCGGGCGAGATCGTTATCAAATTTTTTCGCATCACGTTTTTGACGACGATTTCCTGATTATTTCTGAGCATCGGCAGCGAAAAAAGCTGCAGCAGATCGCGGTGCGAAACGATCCCGACGAGATCTCCGTCGGCGTCTTCGACCGGCACGTGGCGGATATGTTTCCAATCCATCAAATTAACGGCGAGATCGATCACGTCTTCGGGACGCACCGTGAAGAGATCGCGCGACATAAATTGTTCGACTGTCCGGTAATTATCGATCCAATCGCTTTTTTCTTCGATCTCCGCCAAACTCCAACAATGGAGCGGTTCGCCCGTTTCCTGATGTTTGAGCATCGCGGCGGTCAGCGCCCGCATTCGAATGTTCGATTTTGCCGCTTTGTCCATTCCGGCAAGCGAATCGAGCACCCATTGGGCGCCGGTCTTTTCGCGGGAAACGCGTTCTTCCAAAATGCCGAGATATTTGTCGATGTCCGCCGCATCAATATTGACAAGGTTCAAACCGCGCCGCGCGCGCGGGAGCAATTCTTCTAAGATCAATTTTTGCGCCCGATAATTTTTTCCGTCAAGCCACGCGATCTGCGATTTCAAACCGTACCGCGCAGTCGTGAAAAAGTTGGTTTTCGCATCGTCGAACGACATCTTTTCGGTGACGTCGCCGTATTCTTCCGGAAGCGCCATCATCAAACCGAGAAAGAACGCGCTATTTGCCATTTCATCGGCGACGGACGGACCCGACGGCAAAAATCGAGCTTCGACGCGCAGGCTCGGTTTATCGTTCATGACGCCGTAGCAGGCGCGATTCCAGCGCCAGATCGTGCCGTTGTGCATTCGCCACGCGTGCAGTCCCGGAATTTTTCCCTGCTCTAAAACTTCGAGCGAATTTTCCTCGATCGCGCGCGTCAGAATGATCCGAAACCGCGCGACGTCTTCGTGAAAGATCTCGACGATCGAATCTTTGACCCAATCTCTGCCGAATGTGACGCGCGCCGGACGGCTGCGTTCCTGCTGAACGGTCGAACGTTCGTCGGTCGCGTGCTGAAAAAGCGCGAGCCGCGTTTCGTGCCACAAACGATGCCCGAGCAAGAGCGGCGAATTGACCGCCGACGCCAGCACCGGCGCGGTGATTGCCTGCGCCCAATTGTAATACCGCGCAAAATCATTGTTCGGAACTTGCAGGTGAATCTGAAAACTTGTGTTGCAAAACTCGGTAAAAGTATCATGCAAATGCAGCTTGATCTCGTCGAGACCCTTGATGTGAACGATCCGCTCTTCGCCGTGAAGCGCGGTCAAAACGCGGTTAAGTTCTTTATAACGCGGGTTCGGCGTGAGATTTTTTTCCGTCAGATCCGAGAGCTGAATGGTCGGCAGAATTCCGCATAAAACCGCGTCGCCGTCAAACTTTCGCGCTGCCTGTTTGACGATCCCGATGACCTCGTTGAGTTCGGTTTCAAGCTTGCACAGACAATCGCCGGAAAATCCGAGCGGCGTTAAATTGGCTTCAAGATTAAAACGCCCGATCTCGGTCGTCAGTCGTCCGTCTTTCGCCGTTTTGATGATCTCCATCGCGAGCGGCGCGGGATGGAGCGACGAATCGACCAAAAACAATTCCTGTTCGGCACCGATCCGCAGCGCGTCCGATTCCATCCGGTCTTCGCCGAGCATTTTTTCGAGCGCCTGCAGATCGTTCAAAACGGCTTTCGTAAACTGCCGCATTTGATGGTCGTCCGTTTGTGTCGTAACATTCTTTTCACCCATATTTTCTTCAGCTTTTTTACAAATATCCGAGATTAATCATGATCTTGGCGACCGCGCAAAAAACGCGTGCGGAGATACAAATTCGCCTTGAAAAATGATTGGAGGTATACTTGAAAAAACTCAGGGAACAAACGAATTATATGCCAGAAATCAAACAAACAAAAGAGCAATTAGAAAAAAGACGCGATGAAATCACTGCCGAGCTTAATAAAGTCGGTGACGCCGAGCGTCTCGAACTCGACACCGACCTCGAAGAACAGGCGATTCAAACCGAACAGGAAGAAGTCGCCGTTGCGATGGAAATCAACCTGCGAAAAGAATTAGCCGCGATCGAGGATAAATTGCTCGATTTTGAAAGGGAATAGTAAAAGTTTTAGCCCCTGATAAACGCGGATCTTACGGATTAAATCAAGCCCGGGTAATATCTGCCAAATTTGCGGCTAAAAATTCTTCAAAAAAGGACTGTCCGTGTCGAATTTTCGGCGGCTGACGATCAATTTGTCGCCCAGCCAGCGGCGTTTGCGAAAGCCTAAAAGGTGAAATATCTGCAACGGGAAAATTCGTGCGACGCGCGTATTGATTTCAAAAATGTCCTTATTAAACGGCGATTTTCGCACGCCGGGCAAAAATCGCATCAGCTCGGCAATATTCAATCTCCGCAAAAATCCCGAGAGCCGCAGCCAAACGGGCGAAACTTCGCGACCGAGAAAAAATCCGTCTTCACCGAGCTTCTGGTAAAGCGGCATCAAGATCAAACCCGCTTCGTTGGCATGTACCGCGCCGCTTTTCTGTTCTGCCAAAATCTCGCCTTTTTTGACGCGCCCGAAATTTTCATAGCCGAGTTCCATTTTAAAATCGTCCGCTTCCGAGATGGCGTGGCGGTAGCGAATCTCGACGATGCGCGGTTTGCCGGTGACGCGCTTTAAAACCGCTTCGTGTTTTTCAAATTCGGGGAGATCTGCTTTCGCCAAAATTCCCGCATTGACGAGCGCGAGCCAGACAAGCGCTTCGTGATTTTTGATCGTTTGTTCGGCAAAATGCTGTCCGCCTTCGTAGCCGAGCGTCACGCAGCCGAGATTATTTAAATACTCCAAAATCGTCCCGTCGAGCTGTTCTTCGATGCCGAGCAGGATCGTGATCGGGAATTTTTGCGCGAAATTACGATTGCGGAGCGTGTCGCCGACGGTTGCAAACGGCACGCCGTCAGCGGACGTCGAATGCAGATCGAGCGCGTAAACTTCCGCTTTCGCCGTTTTTATAACTTCATCGAGAATTGTTAAAAGTTCGGTTTGTTCGTGGTCTTCGGCGCGTTTTGTCGTGATCGGCGAATCGGGGTGGTTGTGCTTGACGTTTTCGGGCGTCCAATGACGATTAAGATCCGCATCGATAAAGCGAATTCCTTTCGCGATCGCCCGCGTGTTGCCCGCGAGCAGATAAACTCTGCCGCGCAGTTTGGGCAAAAGCGCGGGCAAAACCTTCACAATTTTTTGCAAAGCGAGCGCGCCGCTCGACTCGTTGCCGTGAACGCTTCCGAAAACGATCAGCGTCGCGCCCGTCGCCGCACCGACGAATTCACCGATGAGATGCACGCCTTCATTGATCGAAACGCGCTTTTCCGTTAATTTTTCAGGAATCGAAAGTGTTTGCATCGCTTAATTTAATTTTTCGGGGTGAAGTAAAATTATAAAGGAAAACCGCGAAAATAGCAGTCAGCGAGGCGGAAAGAAAAATTTGCGCGAATTATTTTGTCAGTTTTGTCATATTTGAGCCGTCCGATTTGGCAATATAAATAGCGTTAGCGGGAAGGTTTCCCATAATAAAAGCGATCTTTTTTCCGTCGGGTGAAAATCGTGCGAAAAAACTGTTTATTTGCGAAAGCGGCGCAAGCTTTGAGCCGTCCGCGTTCATTGTAAACAAATAACTTGCGTCCACATAGGATTTGTCCGCGTCTTTTTCATCTCGGCGGCTCAAAATTATTCGTTTTCCGTCGGGCGAAAAGGACGGAAAAATATTGTGTCCGCTGCCGTCGGTGAGCCGTGTTTGAATTGAACCGTCAGCATTCATAATCCAAATCTGGTCTTTGCGGTCGCCTTTGTCCGAATAATAAACAATGCGTTTACCGTCTTTTGACCACATCGGATTGCAGAACGAAACCGCTGAATCGCTGGTCAGTTTTTTTACATTCGAGCCGTCTTCGTTCATCACATAGATCTGATATTTTTCGCCGTCGCGCGTTGACATAAAAGCTATGCGCTTGCCGTCGGGCGAAACTGAAACGGCGGTGTTTAGTCCGGCATTGCGGGTTAATTGACGCAAATCCGAACCATCTTTTTTGACCGTGTAAATATTTGAATCTTTGTCGGTTTCCGCGCTGAACACGATGCGTTTGCCGTCGTTTGACCACGCGGAAGAAAAAGCGTGAATTGCCGCGCCCGAAATTTTTTGCAGATTTGTACTGTCCGTTTTGATCGTGAAAATATCGGTGCGGTAATTGTCGGTTTTCTCGTCGTAGTCATTCATTGCTGTAAAACTCAGAGTTTTTCCGTCGGGTGACCACGCCAGCGATTGATAAAAAATCGCGTTTTGCGCAGAAATCGAAAGCCCCGTTATCAAGACCGTTATAAAAATACAAAGAAATCTTTTCATTTTGTTACCTTAATTCGTAATTTTGATTTGATTTGAACCATCCGATTTTGCGATGTAAACATCATTTTTCGGGAAACCTCCGACGATAAAGGCGATCTTTTTACCGTTTGGCGAATAACGGGCAAAAAAACTTTTGACGTCGGCGAAACGCTTTAGATTCGAGCCGTCGGCGGAATTCATCGTATAAATTGCCTGCCCGCCGTCGCGGGTTGAATTGAAAATGATCAGTTTGCCGTCCGGCGAAAAGGATGGAAAAGTATTATGTCCGATGCCGCCGGTGAGTCGGGCTTGATTCGTGCCGTCCGCTTTGATCGTCCAAATCTGATCTTTTTGGTCGCCTTTTTCAGCGTAATAGACAATTCTTTTGCGGTCGGGCGACCACATCGGATTAAAATATCCGACGGCTCCATCGGTGGTCAGGCGCTTGACGTCGGTGCCGTCCGCATTCATTAGATAAATTTGATTTTTGTCACTGTCACGCGTCGAAGTGAACACGATTTTCTTGCCGTCGGGCGAGAATTGCGGATGCGAATTTCGCTTGGCATCCCGGGTCAGTTGCCGCAGATCCGAACCGTCTCTTTTGACCGTAAAAAGATCCGATGTCTTTTTGTCCGCGCCGGAACGGCTGAATAAAATGCGCTTGCCGTCCTTTGACCACGAAGTCCAGGTCGCATCGTCGGCGATCTTTTGCGGATTCGTGCCGTCGGCGTTCATCACGTAAATCTCCGATTTGACCTGTTTGTCGGTTGGATCCGATTTGCGGTAAACACTGACGCTGATATATTTCCCGTCCGGCGACCAGGAGATTTCCTGATGAAAAACCGTTCCTTGCGCGAAAGTCGAGATAAAACTGATCGCGAAGATAACAATTGCAAAAATTATTCTTTTCATATAGATTTCTTTTTCAAAAAAATTTTTATTCGATCAAGATTTTATAACTTTACAGAAAATCTATTTTTTCGTCTTGAACAAATCAAAGGCGGCTTGAACTTTTTGAAGTTTACCTGCGTAAAAGGTTTGAAAATAGCTTCAAAATTTTTAGTTTTTCATTCAAATTATGTCGAATAATCTAAAGGCAGGCGAATTTTACGGGCAAGTTCCGAACAAACGGAACATTGATGCCGTGACGCTCACCGAAGTTATTCATAAAAAGCAGATCAGCGTGCCGAAACATTCGCACGAGCTCGGACATTTTCAGCTTTTGCTTGACGGAAGTTATCTGGAAAACTGCGGCGGAAAGAATATTTCATCAAGCCCGATGACGATGTCCTGGCATCGCCCGGGCATCATTCACAAAGACGAGATCGGCAAGCAGGGCGGCAAATTTTTTATGATCGAAATGCACCCGCGCGCGATCGAGCAAATGCAGCAATTTGCCAAACTGCCCGAAGATTTTTATGACAAAAACAGTCCGCTCGTCTGGCTTGGCTGTCGGCTTTATCACGAATTTAAGAATTGGCAGTTTTGTTCGGAGCTGGTCGCCGAAGGCATCACGCTGGAGATGCTTGCCTATTCCGTCCGCAAACAAGTTTCCGCCGAAAAGCAGCCGCCCGTCTGGCTTTTGCGCGTCATTGAAAAACTGAACGCGGAATTTGCCGAAAACCTTTTGACCGAAGCGCTCGCGCTCGAAGCAAATGTTCATCCGGTTCATTTAGCGGCGGTCTTCCGGCAGTTTTACCGCGAAACGATGGGCGAATACGTTCAAAAACTCCGCGTCGCGCACGCTTCCAAACTGCTTCTTAATAAAGAAATTTCGCTCGCCGATATTGCCTATTCAGCCGGATTTTCCGATCAGAGCCATTTTACACGAATCTTTAAACGCTTCGTCGGCATCACGCCCGGCGCATTTCGCAATTCGCTCGATTAACAGCTTTAAGGCGGATAATAGTTGGTAAAAAAACATTTGAAAATGACGCTAAGTCAGAACCGAGAAATCCGCCGCGCCGCTCAATCCGCACCTCTCCGCGTTCCATCTTTTGTTTTATATTTCGGCACGAGATTCATCCCGCAGATCGGGCAAACACCCGCGTGGTCGTAAATTTCGCGGTCGCATTCAAACGGACACGGCGGGCAGCTGTAGCCGACCAATTCCAGTTTTTTACGGTCAACGCTCGAAATTCTCGCCGTCTGATTGGCGACCTGCCAGATCGTTCCGAAAACAAGCTGCGTGACGCGTGCTAGATGTTCGTAATCGATCGTCTCCGCTTCGTCACCCGTTTGATGATAATGCTCGGTAAAGCCGGTCGAATAATAGATGAACGGAATGAGTTGGCTTTGAAAATTGAAATTGTCCGAGCTGAATCCCGACGGCGCGGCGGTCAGTTCGACAGTGCTTTTAAGAATTCCCTTGATCTCTTTGTTGATATTGATGAGCTCGTCCGAAAGATTTCCGCTCCCGGAGATATAGATGTAATTTTTGCTCGAAGTCGGATGTTTCGGATCGATTCCGCCGACACCGTCCATATTAATATTCGCGACCGTTTTTTCGAGCGGAATCCGCGGTTCATTATTCGCATAATAGAACGAACCGAGCAAGCCTTTTTCCTCGCCGGAAAAATTGACGAAGAGCAGCGAGCGGCGCGGTCCGAAACCGTCGCGTTTGGCTTGCATAAACGCCTGCGCGAGTTCTAACGCGGCAACCGTGCCGGAGCCGTCATCCGCCGCACCGTTAAAAATTTGATCGCCTTTGAGCAGCGAATTGATCCCGAGATGATCGTAATGCGCCGAGATGATCACGACTTCATCTTTTAATTGCGGGTCAGAACCTTCGATCAAAGCCAGCACATTTTCCGTTTCCAGACCTTTTGAACGCTCGACCGTCGTCTTAACATTGACGTCTTTTAAGTCAAAAACGACGGGTTTGAGATTTTGATCGATCGCCTGTTTGAGCGCTTCGACGCTGTGACTCGACGGCGCGAGAATCTGATTGGCGAGCCTCGTCGAAATGGCAAAGGTTGGCAGAATATCGGAAGTTTCCGTTAATGACAAAGCGCCGATGCGCCGTGCATTTGCGGAAGCCTTCGCGGCATTTTCCGCAAATGTTCCCGCCGCGCGCGGACTTGCATCGCCGACGACGAGAATTCCTTTCGGGCGTCCGGCTTTGAGAATTGCGCCGCGTTTAAAAATAAATTGCGTTGACCATTTGGAAGGCTTTTTATCCGCCGTCGGCAAAAGGCTCGTCGCGGCGTCCGCGAGCGTTTCGTCGCCGAAGATCAAAACCCATTTGTCATTGACGGAAATGTTGCCGGCGGCAAGCGCGGCGGTATCGTTATAGCCGAGCGTGTCGTCACCGATGCCGTAGCCCGCGAAAACCACGCCGCCGTCTACGTTCGTCGCGCCGCCCGACAAAAAATAAGCCAGATCGTCCGACTTTTCCGCCGAAAAACTGCTCGACGCGATTTTGTTTCCACTCACAGAAACTTCGAGCCGTGTTTCCTGCGGCGTGTTTCTATAAACCGTAAAGGGCTGTAAATAAGCGGTCGGAGAAAGCCGGTCGGGCGGTTTGCCGCTGCCTTTCGGCGCGAGCCCGAGCAGCCGGTACTGCGACGCTAAATATTGCGCGGCAAGGCGTTGCCCGCGCGCGCCGGTCTCGCGACCTTCAAAAGAATCCGCCGCCAAAAAATAAAGCCGCGCCGCTAAATTATCGGGAGAAATTAGTTGCTGATATTTTTGGGTTACGGTCGGATTGGCAAAGACGTCAGGCGTCGTTTTTCGCAGGGTTTTGCTTGATTGCGCCTGAATCGGCAAAATGCTGAAGTTGGCAAAAATCAATGCGGCAACGATAATATTCTTGAGTCTGTTCATAAAATTTCTCCTGCTTAAAAAATCAAACGATCCAGCTTTTGCTTTGATATTCCATATAAAAAGCGGTCTTTTCAGCAATTTCTCGCCCGAAGTAACGCTCGACGACGCGCAGCGCGAGATCGATGCCCGAAGTCAAACCGCCGGCGCTCGCAAACTTTTTCTCTTCGACAAAACGGGTGCCGCGTTTTAATGCGATTTTCGGAAATTGCGCGGCGAAACGGTCAAAATAATCGTGATGCGTGGTCGCCGTTTTGCCGTCGATCAAACCGCTTTGGGCGAGCAGAAACGCGCCGGTGCAAACCGACATGATCACGTCCGCCGTTACGCTGGCGCGTTTCAGCCACTCGAACATTGCCGGCGAACGCCCGCTTTGCGCGCCGATGACGACGACTTTCGGCGGCGGCGCGTCCGCGAAAGTGTAATTCGGAATGACCTTGATTCCTGCCGATCCGGTGACGGGTTCAATTGATTCGGCGATCGTAAAAAGCTCGAAAGCATCGTCGCGCCCTGCGACCGCAACGTCCTGAAAAACTTCCCATGGTCCGAGCGCATCGATCACCGTAAAGCGCGGCGAGATCAAAAAAGCGACCGGAATCGCGCCCGTTTTCGGCGGCGTTAATTTTAACGAATCCGTCATTTTCGCGGTCGTTTGCCCGTTAGTTTTGCTATTTGTCAATAATGCCGTGCCGCCGATCGCCGCCGCGCTGCCGGCGATCAAAAAATCTCTTCGTTTCATAATCTTTGTTAAAACTCCCAAATAATTTTTTTTATCAATTCATTTTTGAATGATCGAGTTGATCCTAACAGCGGCGGTTTGACGGCGTATAGAATGATTCAAAGCACGTTTGAACGAATTCAAGATAGAAAAATTGCGATCGAAGCCGCGCGGTCATTGCGCTGTTTTCGAACGATTCTCCAACGATGCCGCAAAACCTCGTGATCTGCTACAATAATTGCGTTTTCGGTCGAACCCGAAGAGTTTGCCAACCGCGCCGCAAATTAAAAATGGAATCTTGAATTATGCCAGCAAAAAGCCGTTTCCGCCGCATTTTTTCGCTTTTACTAATGATAGTTTTGGCGAGCAATTTTGTTTTTGCCTTTGACACGTCTTCGCATTACGATCTGACGCGCGCCGTGCTTTTCGAGCATTCATTCGGCGACGATCCGATCAAGATCGCGCAGGTCGAAAATTGGCTGACCGATTATTATTCGAGCAGTCCGACGATCTCGAAATCTAAACGAGCGCAGCTTGAAAAACTGCATTTCGATAATTTATACACGACCGCCGAGGTCAAAAATTACTGGGCGCAGTTTATCAATAATGTTAAGAACGCGGCGCAAAAAGCCGCCCGCGACGAAGACGGATTGGCGCTGCTGACAACGCTCGGAATGAGTTTGCACGCCGTTCAGGATTTTTACACGCATTCGAATTGGGTTGAAACTCATCCGCGTGCGGCGGGCGGCGCGTACCGGACGGAAACTTTTCTCAGCAGTCCGTTGCCGACAGATCTTTTCACGGGAAAATACCCCGCTGATCGTCTTTTAGGTCCGAGCGGCGCGAGTCTTCCGGCAAACGCGGAAATTCACGGCGATTACCAAACAGGTTTGAACCACGATTCGCCGGTCAGACCGCGCTGGGACGAAGCTTACGTTTTTGCTTACGCCGCCTCGCACGAACTGGTCGAAATGGTCGAAAAATGGTCGGAGGAAACGCGTCCCGGTTTCTGGCAGCGCGTTCGGCAATTTGCGGTTTCGACCGAAGATCAAAAGAAACTGGAATTCGATTTAATGGCGGCGCAAAATCTTTCGATGTGGATCAAGGTCAAAGGCGCGGACGGACATTGGAAGGGCGACAAAAGCGGTTTGGCGAGTTTTTTCGATGCTTTTACGAGCAAATGGGTCGCTGCCGCTTCATCCGTTTTCGTTCAAAAAATAAAGAACGGAGAAATTCCTCAACAATTATCGGAAAATCTATATACAAACAAAATCGCACCTTTATTGCCGTCAACAAACCGCTTTTCGCTTCGCCGCCGCGCCGTGTTGGTGAGAACGACTTTGATCAAAGAAACAAACGATGTCGGCAAATTTGAACGAAAAATCGACCTTTCGGGCAGTGCCGATTTTTACGCGCTCTTTACGATCGGCAATCAAATTTACCGTGAGCGCGTCATTCAAAAATCGAAAGAAGCCATTGATCCGTGGTTTGAAATTCATTTTGTCGATCAAACCGCCGCGACCGTTCCGATAAATGTTTCCGTGTGGGACGAAGACGATTGGAATCCTGAAGGAATATCCAGAGACGACGAGATCGATATTAATCCGCTCGCGGGAAAAAAAGACGTCGATTTTTTGCTGAGTTTGAACGATAACCGGCTGGCGGGCGACATCACCGGCATTCACGACACGCGCGCGACGGCTTTTATGTCAACGGGCGCGAAACCTGATCGGAATCGCGCCGCGTTTGAGTGTTATGTTTGGCAGACTTTGGTTAAATAGGTTTCTAACGCCAAGACGCGAAGACGCCAAGTACGCAAAATATTTTTTGATCGAGGGGCTTTATCTCTTTATCGCCCCTTAAATTCTCTTGGCGTCTTGGCGTTAAAAAAACTCCATTTTATTCGGAACCGGCGCAGGCAAGATCGAGCTTTTGAAACGGCGGTTCGGTCGGATACCAGAAACGCGCGATCCAAAACCACTGGACGGCGCCCAAAGCCGCTAAAAATATCGTGCCGAGATTGATTCCTTCGGAGGAAGTCGGGTTCATCTCCAAAACATACCACGCGAAAAAGACGACCGCCGCGCCGCACAAACTGCACGGCAAGGCGAACACGAGCAGCAGGGCGTCGAGTGCGAGCAGCGTGTTCAAAACTCGCGGCGATTCGTCACCGAACCACGAATAGATCAATAAACCGAGCGAAAAAAGTGCGACGACCGACCAGCTACGTTTCAAGTTTGTTTTAATGTTCATAATTATTTTTCTCCTTGGAATTGGTAAATGGTTAGACGCCGTCTTGTTTGATTTGTTCCCGCGCCGCTTTATTTGGCTTTTCTTGTCGGTTTTCCGCTCAATACGAATTTGCCGCCGCTCAATTTATAATCGAACGTCGCGATGTTCGCGGGACTCGCAAATGAACCGTCGGCGAGCGCTTCGACGATCAGCCGACCGTTTTCGATGCGGACGCCTTTTTCGCCGGGGACAAAGATGGTGCCGTCCGCAAAGGTCTTTTGATAATTGCTCTGGAGACCGGCGCTGTCGATTCGTCCGAGCAATTCCGCCTTGCCGTTTTGAAATGTGTAAACGGGAATTTCAAACGCCCGCAATGTCGCCGAATTTGACGCGCCGCAGAGAATCCGGATGACGGCGTCTTCGCTGCCGTCGCCATTGAGGTCGCCGTAGATCACTTGATTGTCGATCACATTGTAAAAATTATCGGCGTCCTTAAATTTGCCTTTGCCGACCTTGACCTTTTCGGGAAGTCCGAGATCTTCGGCGCAGGCTGCCGTCTGGTATGTGTAGTTAAGAAAATCGACGCTCCGAA
>JBBQOA010000040.1:0-14427 GCA_038330465.1 Pyrinomonadales bacterium | reverse complement strand
GGGAATGTCGATCGATCTCAATAATTGCGTCGGCTGCAATGCCTGCGTGATCGCCTGTCAATCGGAAAACAACATTCCGGTGGTCGGCAAAGAACAGATCGAACGAAGCCGCGAAATGCAATGGCTCAGAATCGACGCGTATTATTCGGGCACGCCCGACGCGCCGGACGGACCGCATTTCCAGCCGCTTTTGTGTCAGCAGTGCGAACAAGCTCCGTGCGAAGTTGTCTGCCCGGTTCACGCGACGGTGCACAGCGCTGAAGGTTTGAACGATATGGTTTACAACCGCTGTATCGGCACGCGTTATTGCTCGAATAACTGTCCGTATAAAGTCCGGCGGTTCAACTTCCTGCTTTATCAGGATTGGGATACGGCGCAATACAAATTGATGCGCAACCCGGAAGTTTCGATCCGTTCGCGCGGCGTGATGGAAAAATGCACCTACTGCACGCAGCGCATCGCATCGGCACGCATCGAAGCCGAAAAAGACCAGCGCGAGATCAGGGATGGCGAAATTTTGACCGCGTGTCAAGCGGCGTGCCCGACGGACGCGATCGTTTTCGGTAATTTGAACGACAAGGAAAGCAAGGTTGCAAAACTCAAAGAAGATCATCGCAACTACAAGGTGCTCAACGAATTGAATACGCAGCCGCGGACATCGTACTTGGCAGGATTGAAAAATCAAAATAGGGAAATGCCCGACGTTAAAAAATACAATCCGGTCGATAAGAAAGCAATGACGGAAGGTCGTTAGTCAGTGAAGACAGTGCTTAGTGCTTAGTGCAAAGCAAAATGAAACTATGAACTAAGCACTAAGCACTAAAAACTCTTAAAGAGAGCTATGGAAGACATCAAGGAAATTCAGAGAAAAATTTATCCTCCGATGGTTGAAGGCGATCATTCGTTTGCGACCGTCACGGACAAGATCAGTGACGTGACGTTAAAGAGAAAAACGCCGTTTCACTGGTTTATCGGATTCGGGATCGCGTTTATCATCGCGCAGGTTTTGATGTTCACGATTCTGCATCTGGTGACGACCGGTATCGGGATCTGGGGAAACAATCAGCCGGTCGGTTGGGCGTTCGATATTATCAACTTTGTCTGGTGGATCGGGATCGGACACGCGGGCACGTTGATCTCGGCGGTTTTGCTGCTTCTTAATCAGAAATGGCGCACCTCGATCAACCGTTTCGCCGAAGCGATGACGCTCTTTGCGGTCGCTTGCGCGGGGATGTTTCCGCTTCTCCATACGGGTCGTCCGTGGCTTGCCTACTGGATGTTGCCGTATCCGAACACGATGGGGATGTGGCAGAATTTTCGAAGTCCGCTGATGTGGGACGTCTTCGCGGTTTCGACTTATGCGACCGTTTCCGCGCTCTTTTGGTATGTCGGTTTGATTCCCGATCTCGCGACCTTGCGCGATCGAGCGAAAAATCCCTACTTTCGATTCGTTTACGCCGCACTTTCGTGGGGCTGGCGCGGTTCGGCGCGGCACTGGCATCGCTACGAGATCGCCTATTTGTTGCTCGCCGGGATTTCGACGCCGCTCGTGCTTTCGGTTCACTCGATCGTTTCACTCGACTTCTCGGTGTCGCAGGTTCCGGGCTGGCACGCGACCATTTTTCCGCCGTATTTTGTGGCGGGCGCGATCTATGCGGGATTCGCGATGGTCTTGATCCTTTGTATTCCGCTGCGGATCTGGTATCGAATGCAGGATTTTATCACGCACACGCACCTTGTTTATATGGGCAAGGTGATGCTCGCGACCGGTTTGATCGTTTGTTACGGCTACGCGATGGAACTCTTTTTCGGTTGGTACAGCGGCGCGCAGTATGAAGTCTTTATGATCAAGAACCGGACTTGGACGGGTCCTTATTGGTTTTTTTACTGGCTTTTGATCTTGTGCAACGGGATGTCGATCCAATTGCTCTGGTTCAAGCGTTTCCGCGAAAGCGAATTTTGGCTTTTTGCAATTTCGATCGTCGTCAGTATCGGAATGTGGCTCGAACGTTTCGTGATCATTGTGACAAGTTTGCACCGCGACTTTTTACCTTCGTCGTGGGCGATGTACAGCCCGACAAAATTTGATATTTCGATGTTTCTCGGAACGATCGGATTCTTCTTTACGCTGATCTACCTGTTTGTCCGTTTCCTGCCGATCATCTCGATCTTCGAGGTGCGGACGCTTTTGCCGTCCGCGAATGTTCACGGGCATCATCAGGATTTTGAGGAAATGGTCAACGAAGTCGAGATCGAACAGATTGATAAAGGAAAAGTTTCTTAAAAGGTTGTTTGCAGCCGCACGGAGATTGTCCGCGGTCAGCTTTAGACATCTCACCCATGTTACGGTTGATTGCCAGCGATTGGGTGGTTGCAAACAACGAAAACTGGATAGTTATGGATAAGAAAATTTACGGTTTGATGGCGGAATTCGATACGCCGACCGAATTGGTGGAAGCCGCGCGGCAGGTGCGCGACGCCGGCTACAAGAAAACCGATGCTTTTTCGCCGTTTCCGCTTCACGAAATTGATGAAGCACTCGGCATTCGGCGGAGCATTTTGCCGTATCTGGTTTTCGGCGGCGGCGTCGTCGGTTTGCTGATGGGGCTTGGTTTTGAATGGTTCACGCACGTCATCGATTATCCGATCATCGTCGGCGGTCGTCCGCATTTCAGTCTGCCGGCATTTATTCCGCCGGCGTTTGAAACGACGATTTTGTTTGCGGCATTTACGGCGGTTTTCGGGATGCTTTTTCTAAATGGATTGCCCGCGCCGTATCATCCGGTTTTCAATGTCGAGCGGTTTGCGCTCGCAACGCGCGAAAAGTTTTTCCTGATCATTGAAGCGAAAGACGAAAAATATGATTACGAGGAAACAAGAAAATTTATGGAAAGTCTGAATCCGCAGGAGGTTTTCGATGTTGAAGAGTAAACTGCTGTGGACAGCATTGATTAGTTTGGTGTTAATCGGCGGCGGGTGCCGTTACGATATGCAGGATCAGCCGCGCTACAAACCGTATAAGCAAAGTGATTTCTTTGCCGACGGGCGGGCGATGCGCGATCTGCCGAACGGAACGGTTGCGCGCGGACAACTGCGCGCCGACAAAGCGCTCTACACGGGCAAAAAGGAAAATGCCGATCCGAATGCGCCGATTCAAACGGTCGTCGATCCGCTGACGGGCAACACTTTGGTCTCGACCTTTCCGAACGATATCGAGGAATTTCCGGTGCCGGTGACGAAAGAATTGGTTGACCGCGGCGAACAGCGTTTCAAAGTTTTTTGTATCGTCTGTCACGGACCGGTCGGCAACGGCGACGGAATGATCGTCCGGCGCGGTTTTTCAAAACCGCCGACCTATAACGATGACCGTTTAAGAAATGCGCCGGTCGGACATTTCTTTGACGTGATCACGAACGGACAGGGAAAAATGAACAGTTATGCTTCGCAAGTTCCGGTTGCTGACCGCTGGGCGATCGTCGCCTACATCCGCACCTTGCAGATCAGCCAGAATCCGGACGGAGCAAAACCTTTAACAATGACGAAAGAAACAACGACACCTAAACCGGCGGAGTTGCCGAAACCGACAACCCCGGGAGGAGCAAAATAATGTTGAATGGTTCTGATTATCAAGCTCCGGCAGAACTTAGCCGTTGGCGAAGTCTGGCGCTCGGCATCGGCGGGATTGGCGCGGTCATCATGTTGGCAGTTGCGTTGATCTTTCCTGATCAGCGGGAAACCGCCTTAAGAGCGTGGCTGCTCGGCTTTATGTTTACGTGCGGACTCGGCATCGGCGGACTCGGCATCCTGATCCTGCAATACTTGACGGGCGGCGCGTGGGGCGTCGTCATTCGCCGGACGGTCGAAGCCTGTTCGCGGACGATTTGGATGAACGCCGCGCTCTTTATTCCGATCGCGCTCTTTACGACCGGTTTATATGAATGGACGCATCTGATGGAAACGGACCCCGTTATTCAGCATCGCGGCTGGTATTTGACGCCGGTCGGATTTGTCGCGCGTGCGGTCATTTATTTTGTGATCTGGTGGATCATGCAGAAATTGCTCAATGATTGGTCGCTCAAGCAGGATCAATCGAGCAGCTACGAAGAATCCGCCGGTTGGCTCGGGCGGGCGACGGCGTTTTGCGGTCCGACGATGGTCGTCTATGTGCTGGTCGTCAGTTTTGCGACGATCGATTGGACGATGACGCTCGATCCGCATTGGTTCTCGACGATCTGGGGTTTTCTCTATGTCGCGGGCTGGGCGCTGAGCTGTTTTTCGTTCGCGGTCGTCATTCTCGCGTATCTTTCGGACAAAGCGCCGATGAACCGGATTCTCGGCAAACGCCATTTTCACGACATCGGCAAATTGATGCTCGCGCTCGTGATGATCTGGGCGTATTTCAATTTTTCGCAGTTCCTGATCATCTGGTCGGGAAATATTCCGGAAGAAACCGTTTGGTTTTTGGCGCGGATGAAAGACGGTTGGGGCTGGGTCGGTTTGATCCTGATCCTCTTCCATTTCGCTTTTCCGTATCTCGTTTTGCTTTCGCGCGACGTTAAGCGCAACGCCAAATATCTGGCGGTGATGGCGGGATTCATTCTTTTTCTGCGCATCGTCGATGTCTTTTATCACATCGCGCCGAGCCCGTCGATCACCGGCGAAGAGCTTCATTTCAACGCCTTCTGGCTGTTGTATCTGATCGGTCCGGTGGCTGCCGGCGGAATTTGGTTATGGGCATTTTTGGGCGAGTTGATGAAGCGACCGCTCGTGCCGATCAACGATCCGTTTTTGGATAATGCGATCGAACACGGAAAAGGACACTAAGAATTTTGAGTTTCGGAGTTTGGATTTGCGCTTGAGAACGAAGGCAAAATCCAAAATCCGAAATCTAAAATCCAAAATTAAAGTTATGGGAAATACAAAGCACGAAAAAACATTTGTCGATTTCGACAAGCCGTATGAAGAGAATCTGATCGGAATGCGCGGAATCATCTATTTCGCGGTCGGTTTGTTTCTCTTGATCGTCGTCACTTTCGGTTTGATGTGGGCGTTTCAGGACGTGCTGGAAGATAATGCCAAACAGACCATCGACAAAAAAAGTCCGCTCGCCATGAATGAGCAGGAAAAACTTCCGCCGTTAAATGGACCGCGTCTGCAAGCCGCGCCCGGTTTTGGGGTCGATGGTCCGAACGGTCGGATCAATTTGGAGCTGAAAGCACCGCAATCGGAGTATCGTGAACTTCATGCGCAGTGGGAAAAGGAATGGAAGGAAGGGCGCCTCGTGGTCAGTCAGGACGGAAAAACGACGACCGCGATGAGTCTTCCGATCGACGAAGCGAAGGAAAAGTTTCTGGCGGGAAATCCGAAGGCGCGCACCGGCGGCGAAGCGCAGAAAGCTTTGGATGAAGCACGCACCTTTGTTTCATATTCAAGCGCGGGACGAACGCGGACAGATAGAAGAAGGTAGTAAAAAATGAAAAAAAGTTCGGCAGGATTAGCAGTACAAGGGCTGAAACTTTTTGCGGTTATCATTATCTTATTGACAATCAGCAATGTTTCGGCGCAAAAAACGGAGCATTACAATTCGCCGCTTTATGCGCCGAAAACATACGATCCGAATGACGTGGGAACGAGCAACGGTTTGCCGCCGGTTTTGCAAAAGATCGGCATCGAGCAAAAGCTCAACGGACAAATTCCGCTCGACGCCGTGTTCACGGACGAAAACGGCAAAGAGGTCAAACTCGGCGAATATTTCGGAAACGGGCGACCGGTCATTCTGGCGCTTGTTTATTATGAATGTCCGATGCTCTGCAACGAAGTTCTGAACGGTTTGACCGGTTCATTGAAAAGTCTTTCGTTCGATACGGGAAAAGATTTTGATGTGATCGCGCTCAGTTTCGACGCGCGCGAGAACGACAAACCGGAACTCGCGAAGAACAAAAAAGCAAGTTATATGACGCGCTACGGTCGCCCGGGAACGGAAAACGGCTGGCATTTTTTGACCGGAACGCAGGCTGAAATTGACAAGGTCACAAAAGCCGTCGGATTTAATTATAAGTGGGATGAGCAGTCGAACCAGTTTGCTCACGCCGGCGGAATTATGATCGCGACGCCCGAAGGCAAACTTTCGCGCTATCTTTACGGCATTGATTACGCGCCGAAAGATATCAAATTCGCGATCATGGAATCGGCGCAGGAGAAGATCGGAAATCCAGCCGAACAGCTTGCACTGTATTGTTATCATTACGATCCGGCAACCGGCAAATACGGCTTGTCGATTTTGAAAGTAATGCGCCTCGGCGGTGTTATTACATTGATTGGATTGGGCACAATGCTTTTCGTCTTTTGGCGAAAAGGCAAAAAACGAGAGAACGAAACGGACGCGGTAATTTGACGTGACGCTTCTCTGAAATATCAAATTTGAAGTTTCAAATTGCAGCGAAGATCCCGCTTAAAAGAGCTTGATTTTCCGCCTTTTGATTATGATTATGCAAAGTAATTCGTGGGTTCCATTATTTCCAGAACAGGCTTCGACCTTCGCTTGGCAGGTAGATTATCTGTATTTTTACCTGATCATAATAAGCGTGGCTTTTACGATTCCGATCGTCGCGGCGATCTTTTTCTTCGCCGTCAGGTACCGCGAGAAAGAAAAATTTGCGACGCCTGAAGAAATTCACGGCTCGATCATGCTCGAGACTGTCTGGTCGATCATTCCGTTCATTATTTCGATGACGATCTTTCTCGGCGGTGCGATCGTTTTTTATAATCAATATCGTCCGCCAGCCGAGTCGATGGAGATTTACGTGGTCGGCAAACAGTGGATGTGGAAGGTGCAGCACGGTACCGGACAACGCGAGATCAACGAATTGCACGTGCCCGTCAATCGAAATATCAAACTGACGATGACGACCGAAGACGTTCTTCACGATTTTTTTATTCCGGCTTTCCGGACAAAAGCCGACGTCGTGCCGGGACGCTATACAACGCTCTGGTTCAACGCCACGAAACCGGGCAAATATCATCTGTTTTGCGCTGAATATTGCGGTTTGAATCATTCGGGAATGGGCGGATGGATTTACGTCATGGAGCAAAAGGACTTTGAAAATTGGCTTGCCGGCGGCGGTTCCAATCAAACGCCGGTCGAAGCCGGAAAAGAATTATTCAGTACGAAACTCGGTTGTGCCTCGTGTCACGCGGGTGGACCGCAGCAGCGCGGCGCCAAGCTTGAGGGCTTATACGGAACGGATGTCAAACTGACGACGGGACAAGTCGTCAAAGCCGACGACGATTATATTCGCAATTCGATCTTGAATCCGGCGGGACAAATTGTCGAAGGTTATCAGCCGATCATGCCGACCTTCAAAGGACAGGTCACCGAAGAACAGCTCGTCGCGCTCATCGCATATATCAAATCATTGGGCAACAATCCGAATGCGGCGATGAGCTCACCGACTTCAAGTTCGACCAATGCGCCGAAAAGCGACAGCAATTCGGCGGATAACACAAAACCGGCAAGTAATCCGAATGCGCCCGCCAAGAAAACTGAGCCGACCAAGAAGTAGTAATAAATAGGTGGAGTTATGCAAAACGTAGATACAATGAATATTGAAGAAGAGCCAAAGGTAAATTATTTGACGAACGGTTTTACCTTAAGATCGTGGCTTTTGACCAAAGACCATAAGCGCATCGCGATTATGTATCTGATAACCGTGTCCGCCTTTTTTATGATCGGCGGTTTGTATGCGGCGACGATTCGTCTCGAACTCCTGACACCGCAAAGCGATTTGCTCGAATCAGGCACATACAACAAGGTTTTTACGCAGCACGGCATCATTATGGTCTTCTTTTTCCTGATTCCGGTCATTCCGGCAATTTTGGGAAACTTTTTGCTGCCGATCATGATCGGCGCAAAAGACCTTGCTCTTCCGCGCATCAATTTGCTGAGTCTTTATATTTACTGGATCGGCGGCTCTCTGACGCTCTGGGCGCTGATGCAGGGCGGCGTTGATACGGGTTGGACTTTTTACACGCCGTATTCGACGACCTTTTCAAATACCTATGTGATGGCGGTCGGGCTCGGGATTTTCATCAACGGATTTTCGTCGATCTTAACGGGTTTGAACTTTATCGTAACGGTTCACACGATGCGCGCGCCTGGAATGACCTGGTTCAGACTTCCGCTTTTTGTCTGGGCAAATTATGCGACCGCGCTCGTGATGATCCTCGGAACGCCCGTGGTGGCGATCACGATCTTACTGCTCGCGCTTGAAAGGGTTGGTCACGTCGGAATTTTCGATCCGGCGATCGGCGGCGACCCGATTCTGTTCCAGCATCTGTTCTGGTTTTACTCGCATCCGGCGGTCTATATTATGATTTTGCCGGGAATGGGCGTGATCTCGGAATTGATCTCCAATTTCTCGCGCAAAAAGATCTTCGGTTACGAATTTATCGCGTTTTCTTCGATCGCGATCGCCGTTTTCGGTTTTCTCGTCTGGGGACATCATATGTTCGTCAGCGGACAATCAATTTACGCGGGACTCGTTTTCTCGTTTCTGACGATGGTCGTCGCGGTGCCTTCGGCAATTAAAATGTTCAACTGGACGGCGACGCTTTATAAGGGCTCGATCTCGTATGACACGCCGATGCTTTATGCGATCGGTTTTATGGGACTTTTCCTGATCGGCGGACTAACGGGACTGTTTCTCGGTTCGGTCGGACTGACGGTTCATTTGACGGATACGTATTTTATCGTCGCGCACTTTCATTATGTGATGGTCGGCGGAACGGTTTTGGCTTATATGGGCGGACTCCACTATTGGTGGTCGAAAATGACCGGCAAAATGTATTCGGAATTTTGGGGTAAAATTTCGGCGATGCTCGTTTTCGTCGGGTTTAACCTGACGTTTTTCCCGCAATTCCTGTTAGGTTATCAAGGAATGCCGCGCCGTTATGCTTCCTATCCGGAAGAATTACAGGTTTTGAATATTTTCTCGACGGCAGGCGCGTCGGTTTTAGGTCTCGGGTTGGTTTTACCGCTGATCTATTTAACGCATTCGCTGATTTTCGGTAAAAAAGCTCCGGCAAATCCGTGGATGCTGCCCGGTTTGGAATGGCGCATTCCGAGTCCTCCGCCGACCGAAAATTTTGAGTCAACACCGATCGTGACCTGGGAAGCCTACGAATTCGGCGAAGAGAACGGCTTGGATATCGAAGAAGCACGGAGAAATGAAATAGCAACAGTTTAGACATTCATCATTTATCATTTATCATTCAACAAAACTGATAAGTGATAAATAGTAAATGATAGATGAAATTATGGCGACAAACGTAGATACACACGATCATCATTATCATCCGCCCGGTCTTCAACATCAGTTTGAAGATATGAAGCAGCAGGAAGAGTCCGTTTCGATCGGAATGTGGGCGTTTCTGGTGCAGGAAATTATGTTCTTCGGCGGACTTTTTACGGTTTATTTGGTATTCCGTTCAAAGTATCCGATGGCATTTGCGGCGGGCAGTAATCACCTCGACGTGGTGATGGGCTTCGTCAATACACTGGTTCTCATCGTCAGCAGTTTGACGATGGCATTGGCGGTCTATTACGCGCAAAAAGGCAACCGCAATATGCAGGTCATTCTGATCATTGCGACGATGTTTTTCGGCTGCGTTTTTCTCGGCGTCAAAGCCATTGAATACAGCGATAAGTATAATCACGGACTGGTTCCGGTTGCGGGCTTGAACAAGCGCATCAAAGAGGAACCGAGCGCCGCGAAAGAAGAAACCAAAGCGCCCGAAACGACCGGAAAAACGGAGCCGAAAGCCGAAGAACACCACGCCAATCCGCGCGGCGAATTTCAGTGGACGGGCGAAAACTACGAGAAAAGCGTCGAGATCATTACCGAAGCCCGGAAGAAAGGTTTCCTGACGAAATATGAGGAGACCGGTTATTTTTCAAACGGCGAGCTCGATCAGAATAAAGTGCGTGACAAGGTTCGTATTTTCTTCTGGATCTATTTCGTGATGACGGGTCTGCACGCGCTTCATATGATCGTCGGTCTCGGTCTGATGACGTGGCTTTTGATCATGGCGTGGCGCGGAACCTATTCGGCGGATTATTATTCGCCGGTCGAAATTTCCGGTCTTTACTGGCACTTTGTCGATATTGTCTGGATCTTTTTGTTCCCGCTGCTCTATCTGCTCGGCAGGCACTTTATTCACGGAGGTTTAAATTAATATGGCTGAACATCACGACATCGAACATACCGAAGCCCACAAAGCACATATGGGAATTCCGGGATACGCGGGCGTTTTCGGAATTTTAGTGGTCGGCACGGTTTTAACCTATCTTACGGCGCAATATGATCTTGATTGGGTTTTTCCGGGCGCCAATACATTGCTCGCACTGGTCATCGCCTTTACCAAAATGACGTTCGTTATTCTGTTTTTTATGCACGTCTATTGGCAGTCGAAAATGATCTGGCTCTCGGCGGTCGCCGGATTTTTCTGGATGGCGATTATGTTTGCCTATACGATGCAGGATTACCTGACGCGTTCGACCGGAGTCTTTACACCGTAAGCGGGAATAAAACAAAACGGAAAATGAATAAACAAACGCGGTGCGAAGAGCAAATCAGCCTTCGTGACCGCGTCTTTTGCTGTTTGGTCAAATGCTTTTATCGTGCTATTATTTGACGTTTATACCCGAATTTACTAAATATTTTTGTGAAAGTTTTAAGACAACAGCGCCGATTTATCGGACATCAGAGACGAGTAATGCTGAAACGAAAGCCATTTTTATTTTTATTCTTATTTTCATTATTTCTGACGAGTTGCATTTCTCCGAAAGAGAAGGTCATCACCCCGAAATTGCTGAAAACGGAAAAAGCCGAACAAGCGCAGCTGCTCGGCGAGGTCAATCGTTTTGCGCGGATCAATTCGATGCGCGCGAAAATGTATCTGAAATTTGAAGATAATTCGTTTGCGGAAAGCGGCATTGCCGAAAAATACAAATCGGCGGACGGCGAGGTCGTCGTTCAGCGTCCGGCAAATATTTTAATGAAAGTGCAGATTCCGGTCATCAAATCCGACGTTGCGCAGATGACCTCCGACGACACAAAATTTCAGGTGGCGATCCTTCAGGACGGCGGCGACGGCAAATACAAAAAGTTCGTCGTCGGAACAAATAACGCCGATTATTCGCTTTTACAGGAACAGATCAATAACACGGATCTCGATAACGGCAAAGTTATCAAGCAAAATGTCAACGCTTTTGCCAATCTGCGTCCGCAGCATTTTACCGATGCGATGCTCGTCCGTCCGATCGATACGGAAAACTATTCTTATCTGACAAGTACGACTTTACAGGAAGAGGTAGATTTCGAACTTTTGAAAAAGAAATCGCCGCTCGCCTGGGTTTTGCGCGGTTATTATCTGTTGGATGAATTTCATAAAGAAGCGGACGGCGGCTTAAAGATCTCGCGCCGTTTCTGGTTTGACCGCGTCGGCGGCATTCGGCTCGCGCGGCAGCAAATTTTTGATGCGAAAGGCGAAATCGAATCCGACATTGTTTACGGGCAGGAAGGTTCTTTGGGCGACAGCGGAGAATATAATAATCTGCCTTTGCGGGTTGTCGTCACGCGTCCGAAAGAAAAATATAAAATGAAGCTGACCTATCAATCGCCGGAAAATGTGATGATCGGCAAGACCTACCCGCTCGAAGCCTTTGAATTGAAAAATACGTGGGGTTTGGAAGAGGTCGATCTTGACAAAAAGCTGCAGGAAGCACGAAGCCGGAAATCTTTGAGCGAAAATTCTAACTCGGCAACGCAAAGTCAGCAGTAAAAGAGTGAAAAAGTGAAAAAGGGTAAAAGGGTAAAAGTTATGGTCAAAATGTGACGCAAACTTTTTCACTTTTATCCTTTTATCCTTTTTCACTTTTCACTCTTACCCTTTCAACCTTTTGCCTTTTTACTTTTTTACTTTTAAACTGTGGTTTTATCATAATTTGCTTTAATGGATACAATTTTACAAACAATCGACTTACGAAAAAGTTATAAGATCGGCAAAATCGAAAATCCGGTTCTCCACGGCGTTTCGATCTCGATCGAAAAAGGCGAATTCGTCGCCATCATGGGACCTTCGGGCTGCGGAAAATCGACGCTTCTGCATCTGCTCGGCGGACTTCTGAGCCCAACCGGCGGAAGCATCATCATCGACGGCGAAGATCTCGCCAAAGTGTCGGACGCGCAGCGCACCGATATCCGGCGGCGCAAGATCGGTTTTGTCTTTCAGCGTTTCAATCTTTTCCCGACGCTGACGGCGGAAGGAAACTTAAAGCTCGCCGAAAAGATCCACACCGGCAACGGCGGCAGCGACGGCGAAAACCGGCGCGAGGTTTTGCGGCTTTTGAAGCTCGAAGATAAAATGCATCATAAACCGCTCGAACTCTCGGGCGGCGAACAGCAGCGCGTCGCGCTTGCCCGCGCCGTCGTCAATAATCCGGCGATCATTTTGGCGGACGAACCGACCGGCAATCTCGACACCGAGAATTCCGAGATCGTCCTGAAAATGTTCAGCGAGCTCAACCGCAAATTCAACCAGACGATCATTATGATCACGCATAACCCGGAAGCGGCGGCGGTTTGTTCGCGAATCATCAGAATGCGCGACGGTCGGGTAGTTAGTTAATTTCGGATTTCGGACTTGCGGATCGCGGATTTTAGAGGCGAAGACTCTGATAAAATCCGCTCAATCCAAATCCAAAATCCAAAATCTAAAATCCAAAATGCTAAAAGACATCATTCTCTGGAAATACGAACGCGCCAGCTGGCAGTGGGACCTGCTCTGCTGTCTGATCATGCTGTTTATCTTTCTGACGCCGAAAACGTGGTTTGACCGCAAGGAAAAATTGACAACCTTGAACGCGGGTTTGACCGTCAAAGCCAAAGATTTTTCGCCCGACCGTCAGAAATTGGAAGAACTTGTTCGCGCGCAAAGCGGCAACCCGCCCGCCGGGATCATCAAATTAAACGAACAAAAAACGGACGGCGGCGAAATATTTTACGAAATGGAAATTCGTTAAAGTCGGAAGGTCAATGCGCGGCGAAGCAATTATATCGCGAAAAACGGCATCCAAACCTGTCGGACATCTTTTATAAAGGAAAAATATTTATGAGTAATTTTTTAAGATACGGCTTAACAGCGATCGCGCTTGCCTTTGTTTTCGGCGCTTTTGCCGCCCCGCAAACCAGCGCGCAGGTCAATGAGATCCTCAAGCGGATGGACGAACATTATAAGGCTTTGAAATCGCTGCAGGCGGACGTCAGCCGCGAGCAAGTGTATTCGCAGCTTAATGATAATGATAAATCGTCCGGAACGATCTCGCTGGTGCCCGGCAAGGGACGCGCTTTTTCGATGCGGCTCGATTGGACAAAGCCGAAAACGGAGATCATTTCGGTCGTCAACGGGCAGTATGTTGCTTATACGCCGGGAAATAATCAAGCCTACACGGGAAATTCCGGGTCCAAGACGCTCAGCAGTAAAGGCGGAAACGCGCTGAAAGTGATGAGTATGTCGAAAGAAGAGATCAAGACAAATTATGATGTGCAGTATCTCGGTGAAGAAAGTCTCGGAAGCACGCCGACGTGGCATCTCAAACTGACGCCGAAAGCCGACTCCAATTATAAATTCGTCGATCTTTGGGTGGACGGCAACGGAATGCCGCTGCGCGGGAAAGTTACGCTGCCGAATAATGACACGGATCAAATTACGCTGACGAATCTGAAAAAGAACATTTCGATCAAAGGCTCGATCTTTAAGGTTGATTTTAAGGAAGGCACAAAGTTTGTGAAAGGATAACGCACGCAAAAAGACGGGAAATTTCAAAAAGCTTTGGCTCAAAAACGCAGAGGAGATTTATGTTATGAGAAATTATTTCAGAATGGGTTTAATGACTTTCGCGCTGGTCTTTGTCTGCGGCGGATTAGCCGCCGTCGAAACACACGCGCAGGGAACCAACGAAGTCTTGAACTTAATGGAAAAACACTACAATGCTTTGAAATCGCTGCGGACAAACATCACATATGTAAAATACGATTCCGTTTTGAAGGATAATGACAAAAGAGAAGGCAAAGCGATCTATTTGCCCCAGAAAGGTAAAAACGCGCTCTTTCGCATTGATTGGAAATCGCCCGAAGAATCGATCGCCGTCATTGACAAACAATACGTGCTTTATCAGCCAAAACTGCGCGTCGCGCACACCGGCAGCACCGACAAGGCGCAAAAAAGTTCGAGCGTGAGTAGTCCGCTGGCTTTTCTCAATATGTCGAAGGCGCAGCTCAAAGCCAATTACACGATCATAAAAATTGGCGAAGAAACGGTCAGCGGCGGAACAAGGACGATACATTTGGAATTAACTCCGAAAACGGC
>JBBQOA010000039.1:0-14429 GCA_038330465.1 Pyrinomonadales bacterium | reverse complement strand
GTAAAAATCCTTAAATATTAGCCGGATTCCGAGATTTAATCCTCACAACTTATGTAAAATTGCATAATGTAATTTTACATAATGTAGAATTACATTATAATAAAACTATGAAAAATCCATTTGAATTTGGTAGAGAATTGGATTCACAGGAACTTGTTAATCGGCACGATGAAATACGAGTTGTGCGCAATAGTATCGAAACAGGCGGAAAGTTGTTTATTATCGGTCCGAGGCGTTTCGGTAAAACTTCGCTTTTGAATGCGGTTGCGGAAGAACTTGAGAAAAATGGCGATATAATTTTAAATTACAATGCTGAAGCTTATCCCGAAATTGAACAACTTGTCCGAAGAATTATTGAAGATTCCGCCCGGAATCTAAAAGGGAAAATTGAAAAGATCGGCGAGCGGATTAAATTCTACTTTAAGAGCCTCAGACCTGAGCTCAGTTTTTCGGCAACACAGACAGATTGGAAAGCAACACTCGGAACAAATGTCGCTTCGGAAGCCGGTAATTCAACCGAATTATTGGTTGATACGCTCAACGGCTTGGAAAAATTAGCCGCCGACCAAAAGGGTGAAAAAAATGTCTGTTTGATAATTGATGAATTTCAGGAGATTTTGGCTAAGGATAAACTTTTGGCTGAAAAGCAAATCCGTGCGGCGATTCAGAAACATCGTCACGTTGCATATATTTTTGCCGGTTCAAAAACGCAGATGCTTTCCGAAATGGTGACAGACCCGAGTCGTCCGTTTTACCGTCTCGGTAAGCAACTTTCAATAGGTGAAATCCCGCGACCGGAATTTGTCCAATTTCTGGTTGATAAATTCACTTACGGCGGATTCTTTCTGCCGCAAACAACTAACGAAGAAAAAAGAGAACTTGCTTTGTCAATAATTATAATTGCCGAGGATGTTCCGTATAATGTGCAAATGCTGGCTCATTTTGTTTGGAATAAACTTTCTGTTCTAAAGGTCAGTGCTTATGAAAAAGCTTTTTTATCTGAAGGACTAATAACAGAAACATTGGATATATTAGTTAAACAATCCGATGCTTTTTACACTCAGGTCTGGAACTCCCTGACGGTAAATCAAAAAAAAGCACTTGCCGCGGTAATTGCCGAAAACGGTCAAAACTTGCTGTCGAGAAATGTAACCGATAAAGCAAAGATGTCAGTTTCAACAATGCAGACATCTTTGAAATCTTTGATCGCTCAGGATATACTCCGGCAAAAAGAAAAAAGCGGAGTCGTTGCTTTTACCTTTGAAGATCCTTTTTTTGCCCATTGGATTCGGCTTTTTACCTTCCTTAATTCATAATTCTATAAAAAAACTTTTTAATGCTTTAGGTAAATCTGAATATACGGATAAAAAATAAACAATCCCGTAATTGCTGCGCCGATTGCTGAGACAAGAACGCCTCCGGCAGCCGTATCCTTGGCTTTTTCAATTAAAGGGTGAAAATCGTTTGTTACCGCATCCGCAAGTAATTCAACGGCAGTGTTAAATAATTCTGCCATCCAAACGATAGTGATAACAATTACGAGCCTATACCAATCCGCTGCTGAAATTTGAAAAAATCTGCCAAAAATGATGACGGCGACAGTCGCGATGGCATGAATTCGGGCATTATGCTGCGAATACAGAAGAAAAAAGATTCCCCGAAAAGCATATTTGAAACTTTTAACTCTTTCGGTAAATAAAAAAGGATGTTCCATAAAACGGCAACCTTAAATTTTTTGGCTCCCCAAAGCAAAAACGAACTTGTCCAGTGCCAGTGGAATTCGCGGTTTTGCACGGAGGCGTGACCTTTTCAACTTATTTTAGGCATTCATACGCATTTTCATCATCACCGCGAGAATAATCGAGGGAATTATGAAAAATAATGACCCTAAAACTAAACCGATATAAAAGAAACTTGGATAGAAAATACCAAGAAAAAAAATGTCGTGGAAGCTAAATAAAGGAACACCGTTACATAGCCAAGTGAAAACATATCTAACTTTCGCCAACCGTCATTGCTAATCATAAATTGCACTCCTAAAAATCATCATTAAATAGTAGTTTTTCCGAGCAGCTTGTCGTCATCGACTTATCCTTTGGACTGGTTGGTCCGAGCAGAGAAATGACAGCTATATAAAAATCAGTTTCTGCATTTACGACCGACCAAACCTGCAAATTATCATTTCTTCGACCTAATACGAACAGGGGCGTCGTCACTTGTCATAATCACGGCAAAGTTGCCCTTCAACTGTTTTTGATAAAAATCATGAATTAATAGGTCAAATATCATAAATTGAATTATATGTCGTATTACGACATATAACAAACGCAGCCATTGAAATTTAGCTCTAAAATGTTAATAGTGTTAAAAAAAATGATTGACAAGAAATAAAAAAAACAAAAACTGCTCAGGAAAGCTGATTTTGAATCGCTATCCGAATTTCGTTATACAATTGGGAAATTCTTTAATTTCAGCGAAACTACTACCGAAGGTGATGTTTTGACATGACAACAGCATCGGGCTTTACTGGCAATCAAAGGTTTACCCGGGCGCGATTCAATAACCAATGGCGAGCTTGCCGAAGGACTCCAAATAAAACATCATAGTGCCGTCGGTCTCCTCAACCGCTTAGATGCGCAAAATTTAGTAGGCAGAGTGCAAGGGAGTATCGACCGTCGGGAAGTATATGTTGCTTTTACTGAACGCGGCGAAGAAGTGTTTGATAGGCTTATCTCAGTTCATCAGCAGGAGCTGCCGCATATTGCACTGCAGCTACCGAATATTTTAAATAATCTAAAATAACAACAGCTTCATATCTACAATGTTTTTAGTCATAAGGTTCAACCTTCGTTTAAAGGAGTTATTCACACACAGAACAGAAAACCAGAAACGCGGATATCCCGTCAATAAAATCGCGGGTTTAAGCCCCGGACTTCATCTCATCTTCGCTGAGAATTGTGATATGCCGGTTATCCAGCGAAATCAGTCCGTCGGTTTGAAGACGGGAAAGAGCGCGAGACACTACTTCGCGCACCGTCCCGATGCGGGCGGCGATCTGTCCGTTCGTCATCGAAAGATAAAAGGATTTGCCCTCTTCCGAACCCGTCC
The DNA here is from genome assembly GCA_038330465.1 of Pyrinomonadales bacterium. Classification (GTDB taxonomy): domain Bacteria; phylum Acidobacteriota; class Blastocatellia; order Pyrinomonadales; family Pyrinomonadaceae; genus JAFDVJ01. The sequence goes on along the minus strand of JBBQOA010000039.1, from coordinate 11,321 downwards.
CACACCTTTTCGCTTCATTTAGCAGAAAACGCGAAAGCCTTTGTTTAACTTCGCGCAAAGATAATGCTTCGACGAGTTCCGCGTGCCGCCGCAAACGTCCTGCCATCAACTTTAGGGCGGCGAGCGATATTTGAGGATGTTTCAAACAGACGGCTCGAACATCTTTTTTTGAGATAAACAAAACCACCGAATCTTCATCTGCAACGGCGGTTGCCGGATACGTTCCGTCGTCGAAAACCGGCACTTCGGCGAGCGTCGCTCCGGCGCGTTCGGTATGCAAAACTTGCTCGCGCCCGTCGGCTCCGGCACGAAATGCCCGAACTGCGCCGCTGACGATAATAAAAAGTCCGTGTGCTTCTTCGCCCGCCAAGAACAGCATTTCTTCTCGCACCAGACGGCGCTCGACAGCATGAGCAGCAAGAGCTCGAAGTTCTTCTTCCGCAAGACTGCCGAAAAGAACGGTGTGCGAAAGGGCGACGATTTTATCAATTTTCATAGATTCCATAATAGGCTTTTCCGAGGACAGTTTTCCAATCCTCCACACGTTAGCCGCGCGGCACTTTATAAAATTAACGCTTTTTCAATTTCCCATCATTTAGGTTTTTAATTGAGGGCGTAATTTTTGTTAGAATTTGCCGGTTAAAGTTATATTCTAAAAAAATGCGTCGAACTTAGAAACGGAGGTAGTAAAACTGTGCCGCAATGACTTAAGTCATACTAGAATCAATCATTTAGTTTGGGTCTCTTTTATCAGCCGGAGCTAAAAATTAAGCGCAGCATTCCCGATCTGGTTCATGAATTCAAGTGTGAAAAATTTTTACAAATTTAAATCGCCCGCCGACTCCGGTTGATACAAAATTTCTTCTATCTTTAGCCGCCGCAGCCGCGCCGGAGCTTGGAAAACGACCTTATCGCCGCATTTATAGCCGAGCAAAGCGGTGGCGAGCGGAGCGAGAATCGAAAGCTTTCCTTCGTCCGTGTCGGCTTCGGTTGGAAATACTATTGAATAAACATATCGCTCACCTGTATCCAGGTCTTTCAAACCGACCTTCGAGCGCATCGTCACGACATCCGGCGGAATCTGTCCGGGCGCGACCGATTCGGCAAACTCCAGTTTTTCTTCCAAATTGTTGATGTATGAAAAATTTTCTTTTTCGCCTTGATCGCGAACACGCTCGATCAAGTGTCCAAGCCGCTCGCGGTCAATTTCCGTTGTGTAAATCGTCATTTCTTTGGTCATAATCGTTACTATCTCCCGTAAAAAGTTTTTTAAAATCACGTCAATTTTGTAAAAACCTTTAAATGCCTCCCTGCAAAAGTCTCTCAAAGAGCGGCACTTACAAGCATTTTTACAAACTATTAAGTTTCGGTTTCTGTGCAAATTTCCCAAAAAGTGACAGCGGTAGGAGCAGTCTTTATGCTCATTATCCGGCTTTGGGTTTTGCGCCGACGCCGAGCCGCAGGTTTTGGAATTTGCTCGTTTTTTTCGGTTGACCGAATTATCTCGACCGAACATTTTGCCCGGCGCAGGATCATTCCGGCAACGTCATCTGAAGCCGCCTGTTCTGCTGATGTTCTTTTACCGGCTGAACTTTTTGCATCGGCGATAAATACACAATCGGGTTGCCAATCGCGGATTGCCGGATTTATAAAAAATGGCGGCGCCTTCGCCTTCAAAATCGTGGTTGAAACGCTCAAACCGACCACTTCGAGTAATTTTGCATACTGATTGAATGGAAATCTTTCGTTTTCCGACGGCAATGCGTTTTTATAATGCGGCTGTTTGGGCTTGTAATGTGCGAGCGTCGCGCTATTTTGCGTATATAATTTTTCTTGCTCAGGAAACGTCTTTCCGTTTGCTTTGATCAGACGAATTTTGCTTTCCGCCGACCAATGGCGGCGGGCAACGGCTCCAATTACCATTGCGTCCTGTTCCGAGCCGTCTAATACAGCGATAATTCGCTGCACCGAATCAGGGCTGATAGCGGATTTTTCGGGATTTGCGCGGCGGGCGAGTCGCACGGAACATCCGGCTTCCGATACGACACGCCACAAACCTGATTTGTAACCGTTACTTAGCGCGGCGGCTTCACCTTCTTTTGAACCGAGAACGATCACATCGGCTTTCCAGGAGGCGGCTTTTTCCAGAATCTCGCTCGATACCAGACTTGCTCCCGGCAAAGTTTCGACTCTGATATTCCACAACGGCAAAGCGGAGAAAAGGCGGCGGATTTGGCGCGAAAGAAATCTTTCTTCTTCGAATTGTCTTCGTGCCGGGGCGAATGAATAAGTTCCCGACTTTTCCAAATTTAAACGACACATTCGGCGAGCATTGAAAAATTCTTCCGCCGATTCGGGCAGAAATACATCCGTGATGACGACCAGAATTTCGTCCGTCTGCCCGAACCCTGCGTTTTGCAGGTCGAGCAGGGCGATTTCTGCCGCTTTAGTGCCGTCGTATGGAATTAAAATTTTCATTGTCTCTTTACAAATAAAATATTTAAGAAAACAAAATTGGGCGCGACCGGTTCCGGCTTATCACAGTTTATCCAGCCCTCACCGGTCGCTCTCGCGGGGGGAGATTTCACTTCCCTTGCCCGTATAAAATAAATTTAGACGAAAGATGCGAGCTGAAACAGCGTGTTTGCACCTGAATCAGGCGGGTGTTCTTACCCGTTTCGCGCCTTGTCCGGAATTATTAATTTTTCAAAACCCGTTCGTTCTTTTTCCTTATCTCAGAGAAATCGACCTCCGGGCGATCAATGAGGAGTTTCTCCCGATTATTTCTCCGGGAATAAATAGCGATCCAGCCAATAAAGCCGAAAAATAACGCGGAAAGCACCGCAATAACGATAATCGCACTCAAATCCATAACAATTTCCTCCAAAGTTTTCTGTTTTTTAATTCTTTCTTTTAATTTGTTCTACCGCCGTATATTCTCGCATCGCAGTGAGTCTCCGCAGTGCGAAATAGATTGATTTTGCGGTCAGCTGAACCTGTTCAATCCGGCATTCGCCCAGCATCAAAGCGGCTTAGATGTTCAAATCGTCCAGATCATCAAGGGGATGCCCGCTTTCGGCAAATTTTCGCCTGATCAGAGCCAGGGTTCGCCGCCGGCGCCACTCGTTAAACTTTCTTTCTAAAAATCTAAGCATTTTCTACCACCTCAACTTTCGCGTTTTTCTACCAAATTAAGCCCTGTATCTGAGAAAGGCTCCGACACCGCCAACATTAGCCAAAAGATTTCGATCTTCAATAAAAGTTATCACCGCGCCGCTTTTTCGGGCGAGCAAGACAAACGCGTCGGTGATCATCTTCCGGTTCAGTTCCGGAGCGGGTTTGGCGCCGGTTCCGAGCGCCGAAACCCACGACTGGGCGGGACTTAAAACGGCGGCGGATTCTTTATCAATCAGAATATCGTCGGGAGACGCGCTTAACAGTAGTTCATCCGCCTGCTTGTTGACGAGGGCATACATCGTCTTCTCCAAGCCGACGACGGCTAAACCGTCGGCGCGGAATTGATCGAATAAATCGCGCACCTTTTCCGCGTCCGTTTGAGTATTATCAGCGCGCAAAGATTCAATTGTGGCATTCAAAATTTCATGCTCGGGCGCCCGAATGTCGAGCCTCAAAATGTCAATCACTGTATCGGCGATTTGCGCAGGTATTCTTTGCCGAAGGATCGCGATAAAAATCTCGTCGCCCGCCAGAATAACGCGTTCGGCTTTCTCTTCAAGCACGACGCGCCCAAGCGCTTCGATCGTTTGTTTGGCGTGCAGTTCCCGGTTATTTTCAACGCGGCGGCGGTAGCGCATCTGCGAATGTTCGCCGACCGCCGCCAAACTGTTATTATTTGCTGAAAATTCCTCAAGCTTTTTAACGCGCCCCAGATCGATTACGAAAATCCGCGCCGCCTTTGTATCCGCCAGCAGAACGACATAGACGGGATTCTGATCGATCAGCCGGGCAAGCGGATAAATATACGGGCGATCTGAAACGTGCAAACGGTTTTTGTCAACCGGCGCGTTCATTTGAATCGCCTTAAAAAATCCGTCCGCCCCCGTGCAGGCAAAAATTGCCGCGCCGTTTGCTGAATGCTTCAGATCGTCCATCAAATATCGAACTATTCGCCCTGCGTCGCGTTCAAAATATTCCAGTTCGCGCGAGCCTTCAGCAAAGGTCCTGGCACGACCGGCTAATTCCTTGCGGACAAATACCTCGAAATTATCGCGCCCGTGCTGATCGGCTTGCGCGTTCAAATACAAACTGATGAAAGGAAAGCCGTTCGGTTCGAAAGCTGCCAGTTCATCCAAATTCTTTTTTAATAGATCGTGCGATAGATTTTTCATAATTACACCTCGTCCTAAGGAAACTCCGTTACTTTTTCTTCACCCCCTGAATCAGTTGTTTTGATTCATAATGCATGTCCATCAAATACGGAAGCAGGGCGATCAGTCCCATAAAAAAAAGTGTTGAACCGAAAAACCCGAAAACAGTCAATTTTATCGGGCTCAAAGTGTCGGTCGCATAGGCAGTTAGAATTGCCGCCGCGAATATAATCCATGTTAGTGCGTATAGTTTTGCCATCTTCATAATGTTTTCTCACTGTTTGAAAATTAATCATTTAATTCTGTGCTAAGCGGTTACTTTTCTCGTGTTGCTGATGACCGTCCACAATGCCAGTGCGTAAACCAGCGCGAGCGCGACGAGGCTGAACACGAACAGCATCAGAGCGGTAACGCTGCCGGTCAAAAACGCGGCGAAAACGGTTAATGCCAGTAAAATCCAAGCCGCCGCGTAATTTTTTTTAATGTCAAAATTTTTAATCATAATAATTACTCCTTATTAATATCTGTCGCCGCTGACCAAAGCGACGCTTTTTATACTTTAAATTTACACTGTCGCCGAAGGAGAAAATAGCGTGTTTACACCCGAAATCGAGGGGTGTTAACACGCTATTTATTCTCCAAAGCCGCAACCAAATCACTTGCGAAAATTATTTTTTTTGCTCAGCGTGATAACACCTGATTAAATCGAGAGTAAACACGGTTTCCCGGAATTGGCGGTTAAGGCTTAATTGAAATAACAGGCGATGTTTACGATTCATTCGCTTGGTTATTGCAAACGAACGAAAAGAATTATTTGATTCTTATAAAAAGTGAGGGTTTAACAAAAATGAAGATATTGATTGCTTACGACGGCTCGGCGAGCGCCGATGCGATATTTGAAGATTTGAACCAGTCCGGATTTCCGCGCGACACCGAGGCTTTGGTGGTTTCGGTCGCAGACTTGATAATGAGTAACCCGCCGATTCGAGAAGTCGCCGCGCAAGCATTTACTTCCCGGCGTGTGGCGGCGGGACTAAAACAGGCGCGAACGCACGCTGAGCAGGTCATCAAGGAAGCAGAGGATTTCGCCGCGCACGCCGCCGATCGGCTGCGCCGACAGTTTCCCAAATGGGCAGTCCGCAGCGAAACCGAAGTTGGCGCGCCGGCGTGGAAAATTATGGAAGCGGCAAAGCGCTTTAATGCCGATGTCATAGTTGTCGGCTCAGAGGGACGTTCGATGGTCGGTCGTCTGTTTCTGGGCAGCGTTTCAAAAAAAATCGCGGAAGACGCGGATTGCTCGGTGCGCCTCGCCCGCCGGATCGAAGCGAGAGAAGAAATCGCACCGCCGCGCATCATCATCGGTGTGAACGATTCACCGACTGCCGTTCAAGCGATACTTTCCCTCGGAAGACGCGTCTGGCATGACAAAACGGAGGTGAAACTCATTGCCGTTGACGAAACTGCTTTGTCAGTGCGCATAACCGACCGGCTTCCGCAGATCGCGGAATTGATTGAAAGTTACCAGCAGCCGGTAAAATCGCGGATCCAGGATTTTTTAGAATGGGGCGCGAAGGAGTTGAAATTCATCGGAATAAAAGCGGCGATTTCGGTCGAGAAGGGAGACCCGAGAAAGATTCTGGTCAGCGAGGCGAAAAACTGGAACGCCGATTGTATCTTTGTCGGGACTCGCAGCCTCGATAACTTTTTAGAAAGATTTCGATTGGGAAGCGTTTCGACCGCCGTCGCGACTAACGCCCACTGCTCGGTCGAAGTTGTTCGCCCCCCCGATAAGAGGCACGAGTAAGCCGGAGTGAGGCGGAAAAAATCGAGTTTTTTGCCGCACGACTGGTCAAATTCATAAAATAATAAAATAAAAGGAGATAAAAAAATGCCGGATTTTGTGTCAAAAAAGAAACTCAAGAAAAAGGTTTTAGACAGATGGGAAAACGAAGGCGGAAATCTTTCCGCAAGCGGAAAGAAGTCGACCGAAAGCGACTTATCGCCCAAACGTAAACGAAAGAAAGATCGCCAAAGGCAAGCAATTGACGGAGGTTAAGCAAAAAAAGAAAACACCGCAACGCCGCTTTTGGCAAAAAGCAGGTAAGATTTTTGTAATTACTTTTAAGCCGTCATTTTCAAATATATATATTTGAAAATGACGGCTTTTTTAGACTTTAATTGCCAGGCAAAATAATTATTCGGATTTTTTATACTCGGCGATTTGCAGGGCAAGTTCGACTCGGTTTTTCAAATTTTTCTTGTCGAGAATCCGGCTGATATGTCCTTCGATGGTTCGCAGGCTCAAGTTTAATTCGGCGGCGATTTCCTTGTTGCTTAGTCCTTTGGCGACTTCTTCGGCGACGCGCCATTCGGCATCGGTTAATTCTTCGTCGCGGATAAATTCACGCTCGTCCGATTCTTTTTCGCCGAACATTCTGGCTAAATCGGAATGCGTGCGTTCGACGCGATTTAAGATCGCGTGAACGATTGCCGTCAGTTCTTCCGGCTCGAAAGGCTTTGTCAAATATGCGTCAACGCCGGTGCGAAAACCCTGGATGCGGTCGGCGATTTCGTCTTTGGCGGTTAGAAAGACAATCGGCACGAGGCGCGTGCGTGCATTTGCACGCAAATTTCGCACGAGTTGGTAGCCGTCCATTCCCGGCATCCGAATATCGCTGATAATCAGATCAGGCAGCAATTCGGCAATGCGCGTCAATGCCTCCGCGCCGCGCCGCGCCGTTTTTACTTCATAGCCTTCCACCCGCAGAGTTTCAGAAACAGCTAAAAGAAGTCCGGGATCATCGTCAACGACCAGCAATCGTTTCGCCATAATTTTCTTTTTCCCCGCTTAAATGTTTCCCGCAATCGGATTTTTCCCAAACCGGCAAAATCAGATCAAAACGGCTGCCGCGCCCGACTTCGGTTTCGACGCTGATACGCCCGCCCATTTGCTCGATCACGTTTTTACCTAAATACAGTCCGAGACCGACACCTGAAACGTCCGCGTCATCCAGAAAATCTTCGTCGGTTGTCGAGTTTGCCCGAACCGGTTTTCCGCGATGAAATTTATCAAACAGAACCGGAAGGTCTTCGGGCGGAATGCCGCGCCCGTTATCCGTCACGCTGATCCGAACGAAATTTTCATCTTCCGCATCGCGGGCGGCAAAAACCGTAATAAAACCGCCGTCGGGCGTGTATTTAATCGAATTTTCAATTAAATTGCTGACCACGCGGCGCAGTGCTTTCGGGTCGGCACAAATTGGCGGAATTTGTCCGAACGGCTCGGCCCGCAATGTATGCCGGCGTTTTGCGGCGGCGGTCATTTCCGATTTGACGCACGATTCGATGACTTCCGCAGGCGAAACGCGCTCAAAATTAACACGGAAAACGCCGCCTTCGATGCGCGACAGATCAAGCAGATTTAAAACCAAATCAATCTGCCGGTCGCATTCAACCGAAATCGTTTCCAGATATTCGCGCCGCTTTTCGTCCGCAAGTTCGCCGCGCATCAAAAGTCTGGTCAGAGCTTTGATGGTCGTCAGAGGGGTGCGAAGCTCATGCGAGACGCTGCTCACGAAATCCGATTTCAAACGGTCAATTTCCCTGAATCTTTCGGCTCTTTTTTCCAGACGTTCCGCCATTCGGTTAAAGCTCGATTCAACCGCGCCGAGGTCATCTTCATCTTCAACCGCGACGCGGGCGGAAAAATCCCGCTCGCCGTAATCATCGGCGGCGGATTTTAATTGGCGCAAACGCTCATTTGTATTTTTAGACATTATTTAAATAATTTTTCAATTTTCCCCGCCAAACGCTTTTGAGTTTAAGTATATCAAACAGGCAAACACTAATCACAAGAGTAAACACCTTTATTTTCGCGTGTTATTACTCTCGTTCGGAAGACAGTATTTCCCCTAAAATAAAGATGGATCAGATTAAAATTACGAGAAAATGAGGTCATAAAGTTATGAATTTTATCAATCACAAAACGCTCTTTGTTCCGGCAAAAATAAACAACATTCCGAAACTGTGAAAAAGGAAAAATGTCTGGCAATTATTTTAGCCGGAGGAAGCGGCTTGCCGGCTCGCGGACTAATTCCGGCACAGCTTCGCGGGCAGCGACCGGCGCATTTCTGCCGGTTGCCAGGCAGCGAAATCGTGATAAATCAGGCGAGAAAGCTCATCGAAAAAGTATTTTCGCCGCCGCAAACGATGTTTGTCGTAACCGGGGAACACGCGCTATTACGAGGAAGTTCTAGCGAACGTAAAGCCGGAAAACTTGATCGTGCAGCCGCAAGACGACGGAACGACCACGGCGATTTTATACGCCGCGCTGCGGACGGCGATCACGAATCCGTCAGCGGTTCTGACCTTCTTTCCCGCAGATTTCCGCGCCGCCGATTTTCTTGAGTTTATGCGGCGCGTCGAATCGGCCTGTGCTTTTGCCCGCCGCGATCCGAATCTGATTCTGCTCGGCATCAAGCCTAATGAGGCAGAAACGAAAGATGGGTGGATCGAATACGATTCGTCCGCGCCGGTTGATAGAAACTTCGGAGTGTGGCGGGTGCGCCCGTTTTCGACGCAGGCGATACCAAACCAGAGGCGGCAATCTTTAAGCGGCGGCGTAATCTTAAATAGTTCGGTAATGGTCGGAACGGCGGCGACTTTTCTAAGAAAAATCCGCCGCGCCGCGCCCGATATTTCCGACCGATTCAGCTTTGCGGCAGAACGAATCGGAACCGCGAGCGAACACGCGGCAATACGAACTGCTTATTACTCGCAGTATGATTACACGGATTTTACGCAGGACGTTCTGGAGAAAAGTGCCGAAAAACTGTTGGTCGTTCCTGTTCCTGTCTCGCTCAGAAGTGCGGTCGGCATCGAGCCGCCAACAATTGTCGGAATATTAGACAAGGCTGAAAATTTCGCGCCAAAATTTCACATCGCGCGGGTTGGAGCGTAAATACAGACGGTTAATTTTCAATGAATTCTAATAAAGGTTGCAAATGATTTTTCGGACGAAAAAAAAGGATTATTACGGAGCCAACGCGCTCGAAATTGTCCGCGCGATGGAATCGGACGCGAAAGATTATCCCCATCAAGGACAAACGATCAGGCAATTTCTGCGCTGGTCGCTTGCTTCCTCGGACAACCGATTGCCCCCGCGCGATACGGATTTGAGCGACCGGATGAAAGACGAAGAACTTGCCCTTCATTATCTCTATCTGAGGGACGAATACGGCGCGGGGAAATTATTGACGGATGCGCAGATGCAGGTGTAAACGCTCGCGGAAAATAGTTGTTCAAATCAGCCAAGCCGCCAGGTCAAAAGATTTGGCGGCTTGGCAAATATGCCGAAATTATCATCAAATATAAGACGAATTCGATAAAATAGACGGTACAATTTCCGGCGAATAAATATGGGGTTTGCCATTAAATTACCACGCTTCGGCTGACTCCGTTTTGTTGTTGTTTAGCCCGTGCTTTTTTCAGATATTTGCCAACTTCTACTTCCGGGTAAATATCACTGTATTTTAAAACCTGCGTCGCTCCAACCCTTCGGTTGATGTGTTCTCGATTCAATTCTTCGGCGGCAGTGACACCGGAGGCAGCCATCAATTCAATAAAACTTTCAATCGTCGCTTCGTGGAAGTTGGCAACCCGTTGAGCTTTGTCTTCAACTACCAATCCTTTCATTAAGCCTTTATCCTGAGTAGCTACACCGGTCGGACAGGTGTTTGTATGGCACTGCAAAGCCTGAATACAACCGGTTGCCAACATCATTGCTCTTGCGACATTCACCATATCGGCGCCGATCGCGATCAGTCTGGCGATATGAAATCCGTTGAATACTTTTCCCGTAGCGATGATCTTGATGTCCTTTTTCAGATCGAATCCGTTGAGGGTATCAACGGCAAACGAAAGTCCGTCTCTTAAAGGCATTCCGATCGAATCGGCAAATTCGATCGGTGCCGCGCCCGTGCCGCCTTCGCCGCCGTCGATGGCAATGAAATCAGGCTTTATTCCCGTCTTGATCATCGCTTCGCAGATCTCAATGAATTCAACTTTTTTTCCGATGCACACTTTAAAACCGACGGGTTTGCCGCCGGATAATTCTCTCAATTGTTTGATAAAGCGCATTAATCCATCCGCGCTGATAAAAGCGGTATGAGCAGGCGGCGAATTGACAATTGTATGAGGTTGGACGTGACGAATGGCGGCGATTTCTACTGTGTTTTTCGCCGCCGGCAGAATTCCTCCGTGACCCGGTTTCGCCCCCTGTGAAAGCTTTATTTCGATCATTTTCACATTCTCTAGCGCGGCTTTTTGTTGAAACAGTTCCGGGCTGAATTCTCCGTTTTCCGTGCGACAGCCGAAATAACCCGTCCCGATCTGCCAGATCAGATCACCGCCGGGCTCTAAGTGATACGGGCTGATTCCGCCTTCTCCGGTATTTTGGGCGAACCCGCCGATTTTTGCGCCGGTATTCATTGCCAATACGGCATTTTTGCTCAAAGACCCGAAACTCATTGCCGAGATGTTCAAACGGCTTGCCAGGTATGGTTTTGAGCAGTCCTTTCCGCCTACCAAAACTCTCTGTTCCTGTTCCAGATCAGCCGGATTGGCGGCATAGATAGAATGATCTATCCACTCATAACCCGCTCGATAGACATCCCATTGAGTTCCAAACGGACTCGTCGATGTTTCCTTTTTTGCCCGTTGATAAATTAGGGAACGAAACAGCCGGTTGATCGGTTTTCCTTCGGTATCCGTTTCGACAAAATACTGCATTATCTCAGGTCGAACTTTCTCCAGGAGGTATCGAAAATTTCCGATTATCGGAAAGTTTCTGCGGATAGTCTGTTTTTTTTGAGTCATATCAAGCAACCCGATCACAATTATCGGTGCGATTACGACAAAACTCAGCAAAAAGTAAGGACTGATTAAACTGAGAAATAAAATGGCTGTAACTATCACTATGGACGATGTTATGAA
>JBBQOA010000038.1:0-14432 GCA_038330465.1 Pyrinomonadales bacterium | reverse complement strand
AAATCGGCTTCGAGATAGAACCCGCCGACTGCCTCTTCCGCGACGCTTACCTTGCAAGACTGAAAACCAAAATGGACGAAACCGCTTTCGCCGCGTCTTACGAGTGCGGGCGCAAGCTCAAACTCGAGGAAGCCGTGGCGCTTTGTATTGAGGAAGAGGGAGCAAACATTAACAGATAAACAGTCTTAAAAACGCCGGATATAGACAGAACAGTTATAATAGATCTTTGTTTCAAAATGGACACTTTTCGAGACAGGCATAAGGTAAGTAAGAATATGAAACGCACAAGTTTTTGGCTATTCGTTACCGTTTTAACATTTGCACTCGGCGTCGCTGCTGTTTTTATATGGTTAAATTTCCAACACTCACTGGTTAAACCAGTTCAGTTGGATTCAACTGCTGAATCAAAAAATGATATTGCGCCTGAAAATCCGAAAAAAATTGATTTGGAAAGAAATCGTCGATTGTGGCAAGAAAGTAAAGTAAGAATTTATTTTAATGCAAATTAAAAAGCCCTCGGTTCTGAACAACCAAAGGCTTCGATCTTTGAAAACTGAATATGCTAATTTTCAGGCAAAAGCAGTCTATCAAATCAAGACTGTTTTATCAAAAGTGCTGTATCTAAAAATGTATCTGTTACACGCTACTTTTAAGTAATATGGAGTTTGCCAAAATACTCAATATCCCTCTGTAACCTTGTGTAAATAAAGAGTTAATGTTTCCTGTAAACATTTTATTTAATTAAGACGCGCTCACGCAAAAATAAGTTAGATGAAATTTACTTTTCGATGGAACACAGGCAAGGACTGCCTGCGCTCCACAATCCTCAAATCTATTTTTGCGTGAATAATTATCCATTATCCATTTTCCGTTATCCATTATCCGCTAATTTACACTTTTTCGATCTGCGAAAGCTTGCGGACGTCGATCGAAATTTTCTCACCCGATTCGACCTTGTTGTAAAGATCGGCGAATTTATGACCGAATTTCAGTTCGTGCGGTTTGTAGGAAGTGCGCTGATGAACAATTTGCGCGTAGGTTTCGTCCATCGCCGAGATCAGAACGGCATATTCGGCGTTCGATTCCTCCAAATCCCGTGCGGTCAGACCGTGCATCGGCGAATTTTCGTCGATCGGATGAACGATCGTCCAGGAAAGCGGCAGAAATTGGACGCGTTCGCGTTCGAGGTCGAGCAGATCGAAACGCCGGACGATCCGTCCGTTTTCATTAACAAGCCGCGAAAACATTATTTTTGCTTCGACCTCGATCAGCTGATTGTTGCGCGAATTGACGAGCCGCACCATAAACGCCGTTTTGCCCAGATAAGGCGCAACCACCGCCGTTTCGCTGAACAAGATCCGCGCCGTCGGACGCGCAAAACGCGCAAAAACAATGCCGGTAACGAGCGCCGTCATGATCATCGAATAATAAGATTCGATCGTCACAAGCAGATTTGGAATCACGCCGACCGGATGAATCGTGCCGTAACCGATCGTCGCAAAGGTCTGCACGCTGAAGAAAAATCCGCGTAAAAATATGTTATCCATCGGCGTTGACGAAGTATCGACCAGCGCTTCGGCGCCGAGCATCGAATACAGCAAACCGAATAAAACATTGCTCGAAAAATAGATCAAAAGCGTTTGCCCGATAAACATTTTCCAAGACATCGTCAGCAAAAAATGATACGGATTGAGCAAAGACGTGAGCTTGAGTCCGGTGCGCTCGACATTGAACGAACCGTCGCGATTGAGTAAACGGTCGCGACTGTCGCGCGCCACCTTTTCGCCAAACCCCATATCGAGGTCTTTTTCAGACATCAATTCGGCGATCGGCACATTAAAACTTTCGGATTGTAGATTTTCTTCCCGCGTCATTTATTTGAATTTACAACTTTGCCGCGCCCAAAAGCAAAAAGGGCGAGAAAAATTTCAGCCCTTTTTGCTTTATTTTTTAACCCGCGCTAATTCGTTTCCAAATTTTCGTTTTTGAAAATCATATCAAGCCACATATTCGAGAGTTTTTCCTGAATTGAATTTGCTCTCAATCTGTCGTTCAAATTCTTAAAATCGACAAAATCGAGATGCTGGTCTTGATTGAAACACGAGAAAACGAAAAATTCTTCGCCCGTGTGCGGGTTGACGTGGCGCTGCAGGCATTGCGCGCAAACTTCCTTCATCATACATTGCATCGGAGAGTTGATTGAACCGATCGCCGTGTGTTTTTCCTTCAGAAAAGGTTTCAGAGTATTGTGCCGCGCTTCTTTGACGCCGTTCATCATCCGGTCGGAACCGATCGCGATGATCCGGTCAACATCTTTCAGATCAACGGTTTGCTCGCCCAATTTGCCTTCGGCATAGGCGATCATCGCCTGCACAATGTTGCCTCTGAAATGCGCATCCTGCGGTCTGGCGGGTTCGATCTCGTCGCCGAAATCACTCGCCCAGACAACTTTGTCGGTCGCGTTTTCGATCTCTTCGCGCTTGAACAGATCGGCTCCGTTTTTGTAGCCGGCGAAATAGATCACTTCGTTTTTATTTTCGCGCAAAGCCTTCGCGATCGAAAATAAAACGGCGTTGCCCAAGCCGCCGCCCGCCAGCAGAACGGTTTCATTTTCGGGAATTTCGGTCGGTGTGCCGGTCGGTCCCATAACAAGAATTTCTTCGCCTTCTTTAAGCAGCGAACAAAGTCGCGACGACGTGCCCATTTCGAGCACGATCATCGAAAGCAAGCCTTTTTCCTTGTCCGTCCACGCGCCGGTCAGCGCGAGACCTTCCATCATCAAACGTTTTCCGCCGACCAAGGGCGCACTCGTTTCAAAATTTTGCAAACGGTAAAACTGTCCGGGCTCAAATTTTCGCGCCTGCAGCGGAGCTTTGACGATCACGTCAACTATCGTCGGCGTGAGGCGTTCGACCTTCACAACATAGGCGCGAAGCTGTTCGTCCAAAACGGCTTCGAGTTTGTCAAAGATCGTGTCTTTTTCGGCTTGCGATAAAGTTTCGCGGGCTGCCAATTGATCTTCAAAAAGTTCGACGACCTTCGGATAACCGAATTTTGCCGAAGCCATCGCTTTAACGACATTTCCGGCATATTTCGGATGATTGTCGCCGTAATACGAGATAAATTTCCCGCTGTTTTCATACGAGGTGAAAAATCCCTCTTCGCCTTTTTGAGTTTCATGCAAGTGAAAATTTCCGTCGCCGTTTTTCTCTAACTTGAACGGTTGGAAAAATTGCCGCCATTCGTCGAGTTTGAAAGTTCCCGGTTTTTCTTTTTCGTAGATCACATTCGGACTCGTCCCGGCGGCGACACAAACCGTTCTTGCCGGAAGCGTTTCAAATTCGTCCGTCTTCGAAAATTTGCCGGTTTCCGCGTCGTAATTTTGCTTTTCAAAAACCAACGCTTTGATCGCGCCCCATTCGTCGGGCACGGCTTCGGTCGGCGACATCAGCTCGACAAAATTAATGCCTTCTTCGAGAGCTTTTTGAACTTCTTCGTGATTCAAACGATAGGCGGGCGAATCCTGCAAACGTTTGCGGTAAACCAGAGAAACGCCGCCCCACGATTGAATGAGCGGCACGAAGTTCGGTAATTCGCCCGCTTCGGCGGCGCGGCGTCTTTCCTCGCGGATCGCCTTTCCGTGAACGAGAAATTCGCCGAAAACTTTTTTCTCTTCCTCGTCAAACGCTGCCCACGTCGCTTCTTCACCGCGATCTTCAGCAATCTCTTCAAATTTTTCGAGCATTTTTTCGACCTGTATCGGATAATACGCGAAAATTTCGGTCGTCGTGTCGATGCCCGTCAAACCGCCGCCGATGACGATTGCCGGAAGGCGCACCTGCAAATTGGAAAGCGTGTCTTTTTTGAACGCGCCCGTCAGCTGCAAAGCCATCAAAAAGTCTGACGCTTGACGAATGCCACGAATCAGATTGTTTTTCATCGGCACGATCGTCGGGCGACCGGCGCCGGTCGCGATCGCGATATGATCAAAACCGAAATCCCACGCATCTTCGATCGTCAGCGTGCCGCCGAACCGGACGCCGCCATAAGCGCGAAAACGCTTGCGGCGCGTCAGCATGAGCTGCATCATCGTCAGGAAATTCTTGTCCCAGCGAACCGTGATGCCGTATTCGGAAACGCCGCCGAAACCCGACAAAATTCGCTCGTCCAGATCGTCGGTGATCTCGGCGATATTTTTGATCGGTTTCGGCGTTTGTGTGCCGAGATTCCCCGACCACGCGGCGGGCAACGGTTCGATCTTCAAACCGTCCACGCCGATCACGCCGAAACCTTCGTTCAAAAGATAATGCGAAAGCGTGTAGCCTGCCGGACCAAGCCCGACGACCAGCACATTTTTTCCGTTATACGGCAATTGGTACGGGCGTTTGGCGTTCAAAGGATTCCAGCGTGTCAGTAAATTATAGATCTCAAAACCGTACGGCAGATTCAAAACGTCGGTTAAACTGGCGGTTTCCGCGAGCGGAATATTGACCGGTTCCTGTTTTTGAAAAATACAGCCTTTCATACAATCGTTGCAGATCCGGTGACCGGTGCCGGCGCACATCGGATTGTCAATGATGACAAGCGCGAGCGAGCCGATCGAATCGCCATGTTTTTTCAAAAGGTGCATTTCCGAGATCTTTTCGTCGAGCGGACAACCTTCGCTCTTGATCCCCAAAGGATTTCGTTTGACGCTGCCGTCTTTTTCGCGCAGTCCGGTCGAACACGAATCTTTATCGCGTTCGTGGCAGATCAAGCAATAATCAACTTCCGCCAAAGCATCGCGCTGCGTGCCGCGGTCGTCGGTCAGCTTAAACCCGTCGCGGCGGCGCATATCGTCGGCTCGTCCGCGCATAATGTTGTGCAGTTTCGGTTCGGGATGGATCAGATGAACGAGATTTTGATAATCGAGCGCGTGCGGAACTTTGAACGCATACCATTTTTTCCGGCGTTCGTGAAATTGGATCGCCGACCACGCTTCGAACATTTGCAGAACGGCTTTGACCTGCAAAATTTCTCCGGCGCCTTCGATCTCGATAATGTTTCGCTCGAAAACCTTGCCGAAGGTCTTGTCCTGCAATTTGTCGTAAGCCTTGCTGAGCTTGTTGAGCGTTTCCTGAATTTCGGCGGTGATCTCCTGATTTTTCGTCAATGATTCTTCTGTCTCGACGAGCTTGGCGACGACAAAGGCAACCGCCAATTCTTCGTCGTAAACAAGCGATTCATCAAATGCGGCAAACTTAAATTCGCGCAGCGCTTCGGTCAGTTCTGCTTCATTTAAGGAAGCGATCTTTTCCGCCGTGTATTTTTTGATGGCGCGGCGCTGGACAAAAAACTTGTATTTCCAGAGCGGATCTTGTTCGGTGATCTCGCGTTCAAGCTGTTCGCGTTCGTGCGTAATGCCGAACATTTTTGCGATAAACCGCGAAAGATACGGCGCGGAATCGGTCAGGATATTTGATTCGACGCGTTTTTCGTAAGCCGCCCCGCGCGTTTCGATGTATTTTGTCAAAGCCGCGTGCAGCAGCGCATTTTCGGTTTTTACTTCGTCGTAAAATTTTTCGGCTAATTCGCGCAATTTTACGGCATCAAACAAATCGGAATATTTAAAACCGACAACGCCTAAATCAAAATCGTGGTTTAAGTTAACTTCTTTTTCGGAAATTCCTGTCATATAAGTTTATAAATTGAAAAAAATATAAATTTTGCCAAACGAAAATTATACCATTTTCACTTTGTTTGAAACAAAAGCGGCGGCGGTGGCGGCGGCGGAATTTTTTGCCTTGAAAGCAAAAAAATTGTATATTTTTGATAGGTTTGTTTAAAATTGAAGGATAATTCGGGCACAAATATGTTATAAAAGTAGTTTTGCGTCAAATGCGCTGAAGATTTAAGAGGTTTTATAAGAAGTATGGAAAAAGACGAGCGGCTAATACCTTTACCGACAACTAAAGAGGTCCAACTGTCCTCACACGAGTATCCGGCGGCGTATTCGCCGATTTATGAAGAAGATGGTTTTAACGAGCAACGCTCGCTTCGTGAATATTTTAATGTCATCTATAAACGTCTCCCGCTGATTCTCGCCCTGGCGATCGTCATCACGTCGGTCGTCGCGTTCTATATGTATCGTCAGCCTTCGATCTACGAAGCGCAAACGCAGATGATCATCGAACCGCCGAAGCCGAAAGTTCAATCAAAAGACGCCATCAACATCAATTTCGGCGGTGATGCAAACTATACCAATACGCAATTAAAGCTTCTGCAAAACCCCGATCTGATGCGTGACGTGATGGTTCGTCTGGGACTGCACCGCGACCCGAGTCTTTTTGCCAATCAAAGCAAAGGCATTATGGGAACGCTTCGGGCGCTTTTCTCAGGCGATAAAAATAAGACCGAAAAAGAATCATCGCTGCCGCTGCTGACCGAAAATTCCGATTCGCCCAATACAAAAGATGAAATTACACTGACTGCCGAAGAGCGTGAACGCGCCGACAATTACGCCGGAATATTTTTAGGCGGCTTACGGGTTGAGCCGGTTGACCGGACAAATCTCGTCAACATCGTCATCACGAACACCAATCCCGAGCTTTGCGCGAAGGTCGCCGATATGACGGCGAATCTGTTTATCCAAAAGGATGCCGACCGCGAAACAAGCGGCGCCAAACAGACCTACGAAGAATTGAGCAAATCGATTGAAGCCCTCAGAGACACGATCGCCAGTCAGGAAATGGATTATATCAAAAGTATGCAGGAATATAATCTTCCCCTGCAAAACGGCAAAGGGAATGATTTTAACGCCGAAAGACTGCAAACGATCAGTTCAAATCTGCTCGCGGCGGAAGACGATCGGCGAAAAATTCAAGCGCAGTATGAAGCCGCCCAAAAAGCGAGCGACGGCAAAGGCGGAATTCTATCGGTCGTGCCGGACAACAAAGCCATCTTAGCGGCGCGCGAACAAAATCTTAAACGCCAAGCCGATTTGGAGAAACGCGTCGAAGATCTTGACAAAAAGATCAAGGAAGCACAGGAAGAGCGTCAAAAACTTCTGGTCACCTATATGCCTGAATATCCAAAGGTCAAAGTGGTTACGGCGCAAATTGAAGAACTCGAAAATCAAAAAACAAACCTGCAAAGCGATGTTATTAAAAAGATCGAAGATGAAGGCACGAAACTGATTAAAAATGCCGAACGCGAAGTCGTCACCGGTTTGCAGGCGCAGCTTCAAGCTGCCCTCCGTCGTGAAGCGCAGCTGCGCACGGATTATACGAACGAAGCCTCGTCCGCCAACATATCGGGCGTTGCCGAAACAAAATTAACGACGCTTAAACGCGAGATCGAAACCAATCGCGGATTGCTTGACACCTACACGCAGCGCCAGAAAGAACAGGAACTCGCGATCAGCAGCGGTCGCCCCGACAACCTGAAGATCACGACCAGCGCGATCAAACCGACCGAGCCGATCGGACCGCAGAGAAACCGTAATATCATTGTCGCCTTTTTAGTTTCGCTCGCCGCCGGCATCGGTCTCGCATTTTTGCTTGATTATCTTGATGATTCAATTCGCACTTCGGACGATATCGGCAGACATCTCGGACTGCCGACGCTCGCGCTGATCCCGCATCAGGCGAGTAATGAAAAACGCAAACTCGCTTTAACGGCGAAAAGCGGAAATCCGAACACTTCGATGGCACTCGTCGCGCTCGAAGATACGCGCTCGGCGATGGCTGAATCATATCGACATTTGCGGACGTCGCTGCTCTTTTCGTCAGCCGGTAAACCGCCGCAGACGATTCTCGTGACGTCGTCGCAGCCTTCCGAAGGTAAAACGACAACGGCGATCAATACGGCGATCACGCTTGCGCAATCGGGTGCCGATGTCGTTATTATCGACTGCGATTTGCGCCGTCCGCGTCTTCATAATCATTTCGATCTCGATAACACCGCCGGTTTGACTAATTATCTGTCGGGCGAGAAAAATACGGATCTGTTGATGAAACCTTATCCGGGTTTACCGAAATTGAAGATCATCACGAGCGGTCCGATTCCGCCGAATCCGGCTGAACTTTTAAGTTCGAACGAGATGAAAAACCTTTTGCAGTTTTTACGCGGAAACTTCAAACACGTGATCATCGATTCGCCGCCGGCAATTTCGTTTACCGACGCGGCGATTCTTTCGACGCTGGTTGACGGCGTCGTGCTGGTCGCAATGGCGGGCAAGAGTTCGATTCATTTGATGCGCCGCTTTAAACAGCGTCTTTCAAATATCGGCGCACGAATTTACGGCGTTGTCCTCAACGGCATTAAATCCGATTCGGTCGAATACGGCTATTACGGCTACGGCTACACTTACAATTATTACAGCACTTCCGATGACGATTCGACACCGCTCATGGAAGAAGTTCAAGCAACAACTTCGATCAACGATACGAAAGACTAAAGCGAAGAAAAGCAGAGAAAAGTGAAAAAGAGACGATTCTTAGAATCGTCTCTTTTTCACTTTTTCACTTTAAGAACTCGGCAAGTGCTTCCGTCCAGTGCGGAAGCGGCTCGAGACCGAATCTTCCGCTGAACAAACAGGCGAGTTTTGAAGACTGCGGACGCGGGGCGGGACGTTCAAGACTGTCAGCCGACGCGTATTCGAGCAGTTTTTTGTCGAAACCTTTGATTTCGCAGACCTTTTCCGCGAAACCGGCGTAAGAAGTTCCCGCACCGGAATTAGTGACGTGAAAAATGCACGGCAGATCGAGCGCGATCAGCTCGCGCAGACGTTTTGCGAGATCATCCGCAAAGGTCGGCGTCCCGTATGAATCGTGGATCGCTTTGATCGATTTTCCGTCCGCCAGAAGTTTATCCATCACGCTCAAAAAATTCGTGCCGCCGCGTCCGTAGATCCAGCCCGTACGGACGATGATCGACCGCGCGTATGCCCGGTGCGCGAGATTCTCGCCTAAAAATTTCGCTTGCGCATAAACGCTCGGCGGATTCGGCGTGTCGCGCTGCGTATAAAAACCGCTCTTCGTGCCGTCGAAAACGTAATCGCTCGAGATCGTCGCGAACGCGCAATTGATTCTTTTCGACGCGTGCGCGAGATTTTCAACGCCGGCAACATTAGCCGCAAAGCATTTTTCCTCGTTTGTTTCACTGCCGTCAACGTCTGTGTATGCCGCACAATTAATGACTGCCTCGAATTTTTC
The DNA here is from genome assembly GCA_038330465.1 of Pyrinomonadales bacterium. GTDB lineage: Bacteria > Acidobacteriota > Blastocatellia > Pyrinomonadales > Pyrinomonadaceae > JAFDVJ01. Next base: position 5,238 of record JBBQOA010000038.1, on the reverse strand, counting down.
GCGTTCGAACAGGTCAAGAACATCTAATTGGTCGGCAATATCGAAGTCCTGCCGCGTCAGCGCGATCGTCTCGTCGCCGATCGATCTGCAGTATTTTGCGGTTGCGCGCGCGACCATTCCATTCGCGCCGGTGATAAGAATTTTCATAATTTATTTCAAACTTGCGCCGTACATTTCCTTGTAATAATCGCGATACGCGCCGTTGCGGATATGCGCGACCCAATCCTGATTTTCCTGATACCAGCGAATCGTTTTTTTCAAGCCTTCCGTCCAGCTCATCTGCGGTTTCCAGCCGAGTTCCTGTTCGCATTTTTCGGCTTCGATCGCGTAACGGCGGTCGTGTCCGAGACGGTCGGTGACAAATTTTATCAAGGAATGCGGTTTGCCCAAAGCGTCCAAGATCGCTTTGACGACATCGATATTATATTGCTCGTTGCGCGCGCCGATGTTGTAAACTTCGCCCGATCTGCCGCGCTCAAAGGCGAGCCAGATCGCCCGCGCATGGTCTTCGACATAGATCCAGTCGCGAACGTTGCGCCCGTCGCCGTAAACCGGCAGCGGTTCGTCGCTCATCGCGTTGGCGATCATCAGCGGGATCAGTTTTTCGGGAAACTGGCGCGGACCGTAATTGTTGCCGCAGCGCGTGACGACCGTCTCAAGACCGAAAGTTTCACGCGCCGCGCGGACGAAATGCTCGGCGGCGGCTTTCGATGCGGCATACGGCGAATTCGGTTTTAAGGGCGAAAGTTCGGTGAAATAAAGATTGCTTTCATCGGGGAGACTTCCCATCACTTCATCAGTCGAAACCTGCACGAATCTTTTGACTTTTCGGGCGCGCGCCGCGTCGAGCAAAACCTGCGTGCCGAGGACATTCGTCAAAACGAATTCGCTCGCCGACGTGATCGAACGATCAACGTGCGATTCGGCGGCAAAGTTGAAAACCGCTTCGCAATCATCGGGCAAAGCCTCCAAAACCGCGCTCCGGTCGCAGATATCGCCTTTCATAAAATGATGGCGCGCGGCGTTCAGACCTTTCAGGTTTTCAGGATTTCCCGCGTAAGTGAGCGCGTCGAAATTAACGATCTCGACGTCCGCCGTCTCCTCTAAAACGAGTTTAATAAAAGCGGAGCCGATAAATCCCGCTCCGCCGGTGACGAATATTTTTCTCATAAAATGCTTTTAAAACGGCTTTGCACGAACTTGCGGTTCGAGATGAAATCTTGCAAAAAGTTTCCAGACAAACCGCATCCTTTGTTCGATTCTTGTCCAATTATCCGCCGTATAACTGTTTGTTTCGTCAAAAAGAGATTTCAAATCGATTTTGGCTGACGGGCATTCCTGTTTCAGCAGCTCAACCAAACGTTTTTTATGCGGCGCTTCTAATTCTATGACACCACAATTTTTATTTAAATCCGAAAACTCTCTGGCAACCGATAATGAAATTTCGCCGACCTCGAAGCTCATCATTCTTTGCGTCACGCAGCGCCGGATGATAAACGGCAAAGATTTGGAAATATACGGTTGCAGCCGAATATGTTCGTGCAGGATCGCGAGACAGTTTCCGAAACAGGTCCATTGCTGCTTCTCCTGCGTACTTTTCGCCGCCGCCGCTTTCGCATATGCCTTAAATGCCTCTCTTAAAAGATTTTGTCCGCCTTCTGAAGTTTTTCCTCCGGCAAATCCGGCATAAAATTCCGCCGCTTTTTCGGAATCGAATTTTTTCAGTTTGAAATCGGCAACAAAGCGGGCGGTTTTGCCGCCGATGTCTTCGAGAACCGTTTGATTGCCTTCCAAAATCAGACGCGCGGCGGCAGCTCTCGAATACCGTGCAATCGCTCTTCCGGTCAAAGCGCCCGTCACCGCGCCGATCATGACGCCGAGCAAAATCAAAGCAAAGTGTAAAACTGCCGAGGTTTCAAGAAAAACCCGCAGAACTCCGGCGGCAGTTATCAAGCCGGCGATAAAACCGACGATTCCGGAAACGAGCGTCGCGTTTTTGAGCGCACTGTCGAGGTCTTCCTGACGAATTGTAACGCCCGCTTTTTTGGAACCCCAAACCGCCCACGAATGAAAGTTCGGACCGGCTTCGGTGCCGGTCAGTTTCTGCAAAGCCTCCGACAAAAGATAATGCGCCGCCGTCACTTTTTGATTTGAAACTGCCGGCGAATTTTCATTGATCGACGATTCGATGATCTCGAACAGATTGGCTTTATCAGATTTTGATAGTTCACTTGCCGAACTCCAAATTGGCATAATTTCGATTTCAACCTATTTGTTCAAAAGCCGCATTTGTTTGAGTAAAATATCGGCGTATTTTTTTGGCGTATTGATGTTTTTTAAGATGATCTTGCCGCCGTCCTCGCTCGCGTTGTCGATCACGAGATTGCCGAAGCCGAGCATTCGCTGCGAGATTGTCGAAGAAACCGAAACGTCCTGAATCGAGCGCAGCGGCACATTCCGCGAATTTTGAAAAATAAAACCTTCGTCGATCTCGACCTTCGCGTCGGTCAGCGTGTAGCGCACCATTTTCTGCCGCAGATGATAATACGCCGGGACGAGAAACAAAGGCAGCGCGACCAAAGCCGAAATCAGAAAGCTCACTCCGAAAGTCGCTAACAGCGCGACCAGCAAAATCACGCCGAGCGCCGCCAAAACATAACCCATTTTGACGAACATCAGCGTCGGGCTGATCGAAAAAACCTTTTTTTCTTCGTCTTCCGCCGGATTTTCCACTTCGACGTTGAATTTTCGCGCGATCCGCGTTTCTTCTTCGGCTTCGAGCGCGCTCCCGCACTTTTGGCAATAGATCGCTTCATCCGAATTATTTGCGCCGCATTTTGTACAAAACATAAGTTTATGTGGATAACGGAAAACGGACAGTGGATAGTTAATTTTAATTATTTGTTATCCGCTATCCATTTTCCACTTTTTGACATCATACATCAGTTCATAATTTCGCACAAAAAAAGCGGTCGGCAACCTTGCCAACCGCGAATCTTTTTCAGACAAGAGGAGAAGAGATTCACACTCTCCGTGAAAGACCCTAAAAACTTATTGGTTAACCAGCCGCATTCTGCCGTCGGGCATTTTGATTGCCAGAGCATTTGCTTCATAAACCGCGAGCGGTTTTGCTTCTTTTTGTTCGAGCTTGACGGCTTCCTGATCCGAAACTTTTTTGACCGATTTAATAAAGTTCGGATTGGTGATCGTATTATAACGCGCCGTGATCCGGCGGACATATTCCTGCGTTTCACGATAGGGCGGAATCTGATTGCCGTATTTCATGACCGCGCCTTCGCCCGCATTGTAGCCTGCTAAAGCGAGCACGACGTCGCCGCCGAAAGTGTTGAGCAGCCACCGCATATATTTCACACCGGCTTCGATGTTCTGTTTCGGATCGTAAATATCCGTCACGCCGAAACGCCGCGCCGTTGCCGGCATCAACTGCATCAAACCGCTCGCGCCTTTGTACGAGGTCGCTTTTAACTTGAACGAAGATTCCTGATGCATCTGCGAATAGATCAAAAGCGGGTCGATCGCGTAACGCTTGCACGAATCGAGAATATAAGAATCAATGACCAGATCGCCGGTCGTGAATCCGCGCATCGCCAAACCTGCCGCCATCGTCATTTTTGTGTAACTGACATTGGCGATGTTGTTTGTTGCGCCTAAACCGTCCTGCACGCTCATCGTCGATTGAACGGTTTTCTGAACTAATCTTTTATCACCTTTTTTGGTTTTCTTTGGTTTGACGGCGGGCGTTTGCGCAATTGTCGGTTTGATCACGACCTGAACGCCGTTTGATGTGTCAAAATTATCAAAAACTCTCGAACGTGTCTGAGCGGCTGCGGAAATCGTCAAAAAACTGAGGACGGTGATCGAAAGAAGAGTCTTTTTCATATTTGTAATCATGAATATTTGCAATCCTTTTATTAACTGTGGGGCTGTTAGCTGATTTTTAGTGTGACTGGATGTTTGTGCTTGATGCGCCCGGTTTTTGAGCGTCTATAATTATTTAAAAGTACTAAAACTTCTTTGTTTCCAAAAAAACATTTAATTATTTTAAACATTATTTTACACAACAGTTTCTCTTCTTCTTATCGGTCATCTGACAGATTTTCTTCAATAACTTTTTTTGTTTCGGCGATCTTCTGCTTTCGTTTTACTTTTACATCGCCGAAACTTCCGTTATTCTTTAATCTATGCTCTATCTTTCGCAAATTTTGGGTCGCCCGATCTTTGACGCGGAAGGCGATAAGATCGCTTCGATTCTCGATGTCATCGTCCGTTACGGCGAAGAAGATTATCCGTCCGTCGTCGGACTTGTCGCCCGTTATCGGCGCCGCGATTTTTTTATGTCGCGCAAACGAATTTCATCTTTAAGCGAAAGCGGCGCGCGGATGAATTCGGAAAAGATCAATCTCAAACCTTTTACGCGCCGCACCAACGAAGTGCTGCTCGCGAAAGACGTTTTGGATAATCAACTGATTGATGTTGACGGCAAACGCGTCGTCCGCGTCAACGACGTGCAGATCATTGCCGTCAGCGACGAATGGCGCGTTTCGGGCGCTGATGTCAGTCTGCAAGGCTTTCTGCGCCGTTTGATGCCGAAGGGTTTCTACGGCAGTTCAAAGACGGTCGAGGTCATCGATTGGGCGGACGTTGGTTATCTGGCGACCGATTCGGCATCGGCAGCCGTCAAATTAAAATCGTCGAAAGACAAACTTTCGCGGCTCCATCCGGTCGAGATCGCGCAGCTTGCCGAAAGTTTGTCGCCGATTCACCGCACGGAGATCGTCGAATCGCTCGACGACGAGATCGCCGCCGACACGCTCGAAGAAATGTCCACGGAAAATCAAGCACGGATTCTCGAAGATATGGAAAAGGAACGCGCCGCCGACATTCTCGAAGAAATGTCGCCCGACGACGCGGTTGACGTGCTCGGCGAAATGGACGAAGAAAAGGCGCAGGAACTTTTCAATTTGATGGAAGACGACGAAAAGGCAGATGTTGCAGAATTGATGTCGTTTGCGCACGATACGGCGGGCGGTTTGATGACGACCGAATTTGTCGTTTTCCCGAAAGATCTGACGGTCAGTCAAACGATCGCGAGATTACGGGAAATGGCGGAAACGCCGAATATGATCTATTACCTGTATGTGGTCGAAGAAGAACATTCGTGGAAGATCTGCGGCGTTATTTCGTTGCGCAGTCTGATCTTAGCCGATCCGACCTTTC
>JBBQOA010000037.1:0-14445 GCA_038330465.1 Pyrinomonadales bacterium | reverse complement strand
CTGGCGCCGTTCGATCGTCCGCAGCTTTATACGGAATCGAACCGCGTTCCGGTTTTGACCGGCACGGGCGTCGCCGGTTCCGGCAGCTTGATCCCGGCAGCCGTCGCGATCGAACCGCCGCTCGTCGGTAATCCGTCGTTTACTCTCGCTGTTTCCAATGCCTTGGGTAATTCAACTGCCGTGCTCGTCATCAATTCGACCGATCCGGGCACCGCTTCGATTCCTGCTTCGGGATCATTCACGCGTCAAACGATCACGCTTGCCGGCACCGGCGCGGGCAATGGCAACGGTTCGCTCTCGCTCGCGATCCCCGATAACGCGGCGCTCGTCGGACAAACATTCTTCGGTCGCTGGTATATCACGGACGCGGGCGCGGCGGGCGGTTTTTCGGTTTCGCAAGCCTTTCGCTTCACGGTTTTCGGCGAGGCGACGGCGATCAATCACGCCGCGCACGTCGATTTCGACGGCGACCGCAAGACCGACATTTCGATCTTTCGACCGGCTGACGGGAGTTGGTGGTATTCAAAGAGTTCAAACAATCAAACGCTCGCGCTGCAATTCGGAACGGGGACAGACAAGATTGTTCCGGCAGACTTTACGGGCGACGGGAAGACGGATGTTGCAGTTTTCCGACCATCGACGGGCGAATGGTTCATCTTGAGATCAGAGGACAATTCGTTTTATTCGATACCGTTCGGAACGACGGGCGATATTCCGGCGCCGGGCGATTTTGACGCGGACGGCAAAGCGGACATCGCGGTTTTCCGACCATCGACGGCGACCTGGTATATTCAGGCAAGCACGCAGGGAATCTTGATCTATTCGTTTGGACAAACGGGCGACATTCCGCAGGTCGGCGATTACGACGGCGACGGCAAGGCTGATGTGGCGATTTTCCGTCCAAACGGCGCGGTCGGTGCCGAATGGTGGATCAGCCGCTCAACTTTAGGCGTCGTGGCGACGACGTTCGGCATCGCGACGGACAAACCGGTCGCGCAGGATTTCACGGGCGACGGCAAAACCGACATCGCGTTTTACCGACCGTCAAGCGGTGAATGGTTTGTCTTGCGTTCGGAAGATTCAAGCTATTATTCAGTGCCGTTCGGCGCCGTCGGCGACATTCCCGCGCCGGGTGATTACGACGGCGACGGCAAAGCTGACACCGGAGTTTTTCGTCCGTCAACGGCAACGTGGTATGTCAATCGTTCGACGAGCGGTTTACTGATCGCAAGTTTCGGCGCGACCGGCGATCGTCCGGTGCCGAATGCTTTCGTGCCTTAAAAGGTTGGATAATGTTGAATTGAAAAGGGACATCGGATATTTTCGGATGTTCCTTTTTTTCATCTTAAATCTTGCTTGGGTTTAATGGTAAAAAGCAGAGCGGCGGCGCAAAGCGAAATCGTCGCGCTGATCAAAAAGGCAACGCTTGCGCCAAACTCGCTCCACAAGCCGCCGAAAATTATCGACGCGGGGAAAACCGTGATTGAAAAGGCGAGGTTATAAAATCCGTAAGCCGTCCCGCGTTTTTCGGGCGAAACCAAATCTGCAACAAGCGCTTTTTCGACGCCTTCGGTCAAGCCGAAATAAATGCCGTAAATAATAAACAACGCCCACGTCTGCCACGCCGAATTGACGAAGGCAAAACCGGCGTAAACAAAGGCATAGACGATCCAGCCCGAAAAGATCAGCGTTTTGCGTCCGATTCTGTCAGACAGATCGCCGCCGATCAGTGAAAAGACGACCTTACTGAAATGCAGCGCCATCCACAAAAGCGGCAAAATAGCGACCGGAATGCCCGATTGTTCGGCGCGGAGCAGCAAAAACGCGTCGGTCGAATTCGACAAAGTAAAAAGCGCGATGACGATCAAAAATCTTTTGAAATTTGAATCAAATTCCTTTAACGAAAGTTTGATCGGCGTAATTGTGCCGTTTTCGGGTAGTTTTTCGTGCGCGGTTTCTTTGACGAAAAAGACGATCACGAATAACCCGAGCGCGACCGGAATCGAAGCAAAAAGAAAGACCTGACGATAATCGTGCGCCGTCGGGTTTTGAGGATTGCTTGCCAAAAAATATAACAAGACAAAGGCGCAAATCGGACCGATGACCGCGCCGAGATGGTCGGCGGCGCGGTTGAAGCCGAAGGCAAGTCCGCGTTTTTCGGGCGGCACGGAATCGGCAAGCAGCGCGTCACGCGGCGTTCCGCGAATTCCTTTGCCGACGCGGTCGGTCACGCGAACGGCTAAAACCTGTTGCCAGCTGCCGACAAATGCGAGAAACGGGCGCGTCAAACTGGCGAGCGAATAACCGATAAAGACGGGCAGTTTTCGTTTGTTGAAGCGGTCGCTGAAATAACCCGAAAAGAGTTTGAGAAAAGCGGCGACCGATTCGGCAAAACCCTCGATCAAGCCGATCGCAAAGGGCGACGCGCCGAGCGTTAATGCCAGAAAGGTCGGCAGCAACGGATAGATAATCTCGCTCGAAGTGTCATTGAGCAGGCTGACGAGGCTTAAAGCGAAGACATTGCCCGAAAGATTACGGTAGCGGGCGAAGAAGTTTTTGATTTTGTGAAGCATCGAGAAAAAGGATCTTGAAATCGGGAAGTCTTGAGTCCGGAGTCTTGAGTTTTTTGTTTTCGACCCAAAACTTCAGATTCAGGGCGCAAAACCTTTACCGCGGTTTTTGCGTGGTCGGGATCGGTCGGACGGGACGTGCGCCGCCGCCTGAACCGAACCATAAAAAAGCAATGCTGCCGATAAAAGCAATCGCCAGAATCGCCGTTACGACCGCCATTCTCACCGCCATTTTGACGGTTTTTCTGAGCATTTTGTAGGTGACGAAGGCGATCGCCGCGAAAATAAAAAAGAACGCGATGCCCAAAAACACACCGACACCGCTGACCGGCGCAACGTCAAACAGCAAAGTTTTCAATATCATAAATCTCCTTTTTCCTTTAATGCTCGTTCGATTTTTTCCAAATCTTCTTCCGAGAGCGCGGTGTCTTGTAAGGGCAGTGCGAATTCTTCGTCAGCCCACGCGCCGAAATCAAGCAATTTGCATCTTTCAGAACAAAACGGACGAGATTCGTTGCCTTCATATTCAGTTCGTTTTCCGCACGAGGGACATTTCACTAATGGCATAATTTTTTAAGAAATCAGATTACCACAAATTGAAAAACAATTGGAGCGCGGACGTTCGCCGATTTAGTTGAATGTTTTCGCCAATGGTGTAATCATACAAAATTAGATGCAGTTTTTGCATCAAAGCGAACAAAACGGTTGAAAGTGACGTAAATTTTTAACAACTAGACGGAGAACAACGAAAAATGACCGATTACAAAGAACGCTTTGAAAAATGGCAGCGTGATGCCAAAGAACGATTTGACGATTTCGACAAGCAGATCGGCTTGACCGATAAACTCGGCGAAGGCGCGAAGGTCTTAAAGGACACGGCGCAGAAAGGCGCGGATGTTTTAAGAGAAGGCGCGGAAAAGATCAAAACCGAAGCCGAAAAATCGGAAGTCGGCAAACAAGCCGTCGGGGTTGCCGAAGGCGCTTACAAAACTGCTGAAGAGACGGCGAAAAAAGTTTATGATGCAAGTGCGCCCGTCCGCGATGCGGCAGGCGACGCCGGCGGAAAAGCCGCCGAAGCGGTTGGCGCAACGGCGGTCGAAGCCGAAAAAGTTATCAAAAAAGCCTCAAAAAAAGCAGGCGAAGTTTTCAGCGTTGCAACGGAAAAAGCGGGCGAGGTTTTTGCAGACGCGACGGACGCCTTCAATAAAACCGCGAAAACCGCTTCGGGCATTTTCAATTTCGGGGCGAGCTGGACGCGGACCTTTGATTCGGCTTGGAAAACTCTTCAGCAAACGACCGATTGGATCACCGAAAAACCTCTGCAAGCCGCCGCGACCGGTGTTTCGGTTGCCATTGGCGCGGGACTCGGCGTTGTTTTTACGGGCTTGAGTTCGCATTGGCTGTTTAATTCCGCGCTGCCGGCGTGGTCGGTCAAAAAAGTCAGCGAACTTTTTAACGATTATCTCAAAGGGCAAGCAAATCTCATCACGGACGGTGAGCTCTCAAAAGCCGAAGCCGAACGCGTTCAGTTCGAGCGCGATATCGCCAAATATGTCGGCGCACCGCTGCTCGGCTCTTTCGCATTTGCTTCGGGCGCGGTCATGATGACGAATATCATCAATCCGAAAACGATCACGGGCGCGCCGCTCGATTGGCTTTTGGGCGGTAATCCGCTGCTCGAAGGCGTTTGGTTTTTTGGCAACGGAATGGTTTGTTTCAAAACGAGCTACGACTTTTTTATGATCGCGCTCGAAGACCACGACGATGTGCAGAAAATCGTGCGTGAAGTCAAAGGAATGTTGCCGCAGGCAGAAGTCTAAAAATTTAACGCAAGGACGCACAGACGCCGGGTCGCAGAGAATTTATAAAAAACTCTGCGACCCGGCGTCTGTGCGCCTTTGTGTTGAAACATTATTTATCTTTTGTCGCGGTAAACGGGATCAGTCCGAAAGCGCTGTCGAGCGTGCCTTTCATCGTTTCGCCGTCAACCGTTCCTTCTATTTTCAGGTCAACTATTTGACCGTTGACATTGACTTTTGCCATTCCCTGAACATTATTTCCGCTGACTTTGCCGTTTTCGACCGTCCCGCCGCCGAGCATCGAAGACATCGTCCCGTTGAAATCATTCTCCGTTTGTTTGAGTTCCATCGCGATTTGGATGGCTTGCCCGTTGGCATCGGCAAGCATCGTCCATTTTCCGCTGACGTCGACTGCGGCTTTGGCGTTCGTGTCAATCTTTTTCGCGAGCGTGACGGTTTTGACATCAACCGTAATTTCTTTCAGACGCTGCGCGACTTCCGCCGTGCCGCCGTCCTGAAAACGTCCGCCGAGATGTTTGTTTAAAAACTTTTCGACCGACATGACCATCGCCAGATTGTTGACCGGACGCTGAAAACCGTGTCCTTCGTCGGGCGCAAGCAGATATTCGACCGGATAATTTCTCTCGCGCAAAGCAACGACGATCTGGTCAGCTTCCGTCTTTTTGACGCGCGGATCGTTGGCGCCCTGCACGACCATCAGCGGAGTTTTAATCTTTTCGACGCTGTTGAGCGGCGATTGACGATCGAGCTGCGCTTTGCCTTCCGTAGTTGTCGGGTCGCCCATTCTTTCGTGAAACAGCACCCGCCCGGCTTCCCAATACGGCGGAATCGAAGCAAGCAGTGTGTTCAAATTCGACGGCGCGACGATCGCGACCGCCGCCGCATAAACGTCGGGCGTGAACGTGACGCCCGCGAGCGTTGCGTAACCGCCGTAGCTGCCGCCCATAATGCCGACACGTTTTGCGTCAACGATGCCCTGCGAAACGAGATATTTAACGCCCCACGTAATATCGTCCTGCATCAGATCGCCCCATTGTTTGTTGCCGGCATTCAAAAACTTCTTACCGTAACCGGTCGAAGCGCGGAAATTCGGCTGCAAAACGGCGTAACCGCGATTCGCCAAAAGCTGCGCGAAATTATTGAATCCCCATGAATCGCGCGCCCACGGTCCGCCGTGCGGAAAAACGATGAGCGGCAGATTTTTGGCTTCGAGTCCTTTCGGCAGAGTTAAATAAGCGGGAATTTCCAAACCGTCCGAAGATTTGTAGCGGATCGCCTTCATCTCGGACATCGCTTCACGCGGAATTTTTTCGCGGACGACATAAAGCGTCGAAAGATTTTTCGTCTTACGGTCGTAAAGCCAAACCGTTCCCGGATCGATGTCGCTGTATGAGATGACGATCCATTTTTGCTCGTCCCTGGTATTTGATTGAAAATTCAGTTCGCGCGTGCCGCCGAGCTTCTTTTTGATGTCGTTGTAATCTTTTTCAAACGCTTTATCTTTGAAATAGACGCGCGTTTTGTCGTCGTCGTAATTCGTCAAAATCAATTCATTGGTGATGTCGGAAAAGAGCGCACCACCGAAATCGACGCGATTCATCGGATCTTGTTCGACCAATTCTTCTTTCATCGTCGCCGGATCGAACAAAACGAGCTGCGTCAGATCGCGGTCGCCTTTGTTCGTTTGCAGATAGACGCGTTTGTTATCTTTATGAAAACGAACCGGACCGCAGGATTCTTTCCAGTTGCAATCGTAGATCTTGGTGAATTTGCCGTCATCTTCGACGCGCAGAATTTCCGTGTCGCCGTTTTCCGCCGAGCGCATTGCGAGGCGGATCTTATCGTCGTTGTCGAAAACAAAACCTTGCAAACGCTCGGTGTTTTTGCGGAGCAAAGTTTTTTGTCCGGTCGAGATCGAAACTTTGTAAAGATCGTGCCACGCCGGATCGCGGTCGTTCAAGCCGACATAGATCGCGTCGGGTTCGGATTTCGGGACCGCCTGAATAAAAGCGCGGACATTTTTGCCTTCGGTAAGATTTCGCGCCGCCGGAATTTTATCGGCAGTCGCGTCCGCCGGATTGACCGTGTAAACATTAAAATTTTCGTCGCCGTCATTGTCTTTGACGAACAAAATATATTTACCGTCCTGACTCCAAAAATAGCTTGGAATCGGGCGTTTGGTTTCATTCGTGATCGCTTTCGCGGCGGTAAAAGGCTCATTGATGCCTTTCACGAAAATATTGCGCACGCCGTTCAAAGGCTTGATAAAAGAAATATATTTGCCGTCGGGCGAAAGCTGTGAACCGGCGATCTCGGGATTGCCAAAAAACAGTTCGCGGTCAACAAGCGGCGGCTGTTGGGCTGAAATTGTCAAAACGGTCGTTAAAATTAGTGTTAAGCAGAACAGATACTTAAACATGTTTTTCTCCTCTAAATTTAATGGTTAAAAGTGACTAGCGATAATTCTTACGTTGAAAAAATCGGTTTTGTTTCTGCAAAAAAAACAGGGAAGCTGCACAAAAGCCAAAAGCTCAAGGAAAATAAAAAGCGAGAGCGAGGGCTTTTTATTTCCAGTTTTTCTTCCAAACGCTCTCTGTTTCAGGATTTAATAACGTCTTTCGAAAAGGCACATTATTCATGATTTTTGAAATTACGGCGTCATAATCACGATACGGATTGTCCTTTTTGCTCTCAAATCTCAATAAACCAAATTCTGTTTTTTCATCGTCGCGAAAATATAATTCGTAAGGGCAGGCATCGTAATCAATATCCGCATCGTAAAAATTACACCTGACAAAATGCCAACGCTTGCCGTTTTTACCGAATCTTTTGGTTTTGTCGTATGACCACATTTCTTTCATAAGGGAATTTTGACAAACCGCTGATTAGCGAACCTGAATCGGAAACGGTGTAAAACAAAGAATGAAGATCAGCAGCGTGAAAACTGCGATCAGTTTGCGTTTGAGATCGAGCGGGGTATCATCGAGCGGTTCGGGATGGCGAACACGCATCATTATTCCGAGCAAGACCGCGAAAAGAATTCCGCTCGGACTGCTGTAAAAATAAAATCCGGCAATCGCCAACACGACCATCACGGCAAACGCGATTCTGCCTGTCCAATGATGAATGCGCTCGCCAAGCACCGCGTAGATCGCGTGTCCGCCGTCAAGTTGTCCCGACGGGATCAGATTTAAGGCAGTAACGAGCAAGCCGATCCACGCGGCGGACGAAAAAGCGTTCAGCGAACCCAGATTTAGATCGATGCCGCAAATAAAAGCCAGAATATGCGTGAATAACGAATCGGAAAAATATAATCCGGTTTGCGCTGTCGTCATTTGCGCGGGCGAAATCTGCTCCATCGTCAGAATTCCGATCAACGCGATCGGAATCAGCGCGATAAATCCGGCGATCGGTCCGGCAACGCCGATGTCGAAAGTCGCGCGGCGTGACGGCAAGGGCGAAACGATCTTGATAAACGCGCCGAATGTTCCCGCCGGTCCGATGAGCGGCGGCGTCGGCAGAAAAAACGGCAAAGTCGCGTCAACGCCGTAAAGCCGACAGGCGACGTAATGTCCCATTTCGTGCGAGGTTAGGATGAAAAGCAGCGAGAGCGAAAAGCTCAAGCCGTGGATCAGGACTTCGCGGTCGTGAAAAAGCGCGTTGATCGTTTGTGCGATCAAATGGTAATACTCGACCGGCAAGGTCAGCAGAAAATTAAAGGTTTCCGTTAGATTTTGCGGATCGGCGCCCACGAAAGGCTGCTGCGAACCGAATGGAAAAATGCTGCCCGCAATGGTCACGGTGCAAAAGGTCAGAAGCAGCAGGGCGATATGTTTTGCCCAGGTTCGCGCGCTCGGGCGCATCGCTTCGCGGCGGCTGAAAAATTGGTTGGCGGTTGAATCTAAATCGGACATTAAAGCTGTGAAAATAAAAAATCGTAAATCGCAAATATAATTCTAGCATCTTGCGATTTACGACACACAATTGAAAAAGGGGTGAATTTTAAGAAAAACCTATTCTTTGACGGCTTTTGCCTGTAATTCTTTGCCCGGTTTGAAGCGAATGGTTTTGCCCGAAGGAATCGGAACTTCTTTGCCGGTGCGCGGATTGCGCCCGACTCCGCGTTTGCGTGCTTTCACCACGAAAACACCGAATCCTCTTAATTCGATGCGTTTTCCCTTTGCCAATGCGTCCTTCATTGCGTTGAAAAGCGAATCTACAACCTGTTCGGCTTTTTGTTTCGGAACTCCTGTTTTCTCCGCGACACGATTAACGATGTCAAGTTTGATCATTTTCTTCTCCTTCTTGAAAATATTGAAAGAACAAAGTTTATTGGCTTTTATTGATGATAATGACCTAAGTCGGTCGATGTCAAGATTTTATGCCACTTTTTATCGGCTAAATTCTGTAAAATGCGTATTTTACGAAAAATTTTAGAGTTATTTCACGCGAAAACTTACCAAAAAATAAAGATTTACCGTTTTTGATGAAATTCAAAAAAATTCTCTAAAACTATTGCCGGATTTTCAAAATGCGGAAAATGTCCGATCTCGGCGAGTTCGATAATATCGGTTTGCTGCGGCACGACTTCGCGAAAACGCTTGACCAGATGCGCGCCCGAAACGCGGTCGGCGGAGCCGTTGATCATCCGAAAAGGCTGTTTCATTTTCTCTAAGGCGCCGACCCAGCGCGTCCGGTATTTTGCCCGTTCCGTCATATAGCGAATCAATTTATGGGCGATTCGTTTGCCGTTATTATATTTAAAAAGACGCACAAAATCTTCCAATTCGGCGTCGGTCGGCTGCGTTTTCGCGCCGAATACAGAGGCGAGACTGGCTTTGAATCGCGCATCGGAAATCAATCTGCCGAACAAAAAACCGAACGGGCTGATGAGAAGTTTCTGCGCGAGAATCGGGCGGTGCGTTTCGGGAAAAAGCGCGCCGTTGAGCATACAAATCGTTTCGATCGTAAAATTTAAACGATTTTCTTCCGCGCGGGCGAGCAGTTCCTGCGTCAGCGTGTTGCCGTAATCGTGCGCGAAAATATGGACGCGTTTGATCTGCAAATGTTCGATCAGGGCGACCAAAATATCAACCTGCTCAAAGGTCGTGTAACCGAAATTCAAAGGCTTGGCAGAAAAACCGTAGCCGATCAGATCAAAGCTCAAAACGGCGAATTCTTTCGCCAGCTCATTCCAAACTTTATGATAATCAAACGACGAAGCCGGAAAGCCGTGCAGACAGAGCAAAACTTTGTCCGATGTTTTACTCAAGTGATAAAAAACGGGCAAACCGCCAAAGTCAAAATATTTTCCGCCTTCTTGCCAATCATTTAGATTCATTTTTCAATGATAGTGATTTACGTCTGTTTCGACAAAATGCTAAAATTCGGTAAACAGTTTAGCGAAAAGAGGAAAAACTTAAAATGTTAAGAGGCAGAGAAAGCAGCAATATTGAAGACGTGCGCGGAATGGGCGGCAAGACGATCGCGCTCGGCGGCGGCGGTTTGGGAATGCTTGTCGTGCTCGTCGCGGCATTGATCTGCGGCGTTGACCCGCGCCAGTTATTGGACACTTCGCCCAATCAACAACAGGTTGAGCAGCCGCAGACGCAGCAGCAGACACGGCAATCGGACGACGATCAGAAAAAATTCGCCGCGTCCGTTTTGGGAAGCACCGAAGATGTTTGGGGCAAAATTCTGCCGCAGCAGGCAAACCGGCGATATACGAATCCGAAGCTCGTGCTTTTCACCGATCAGGTCAGGTCGGCGTGCGGCAACGCGAGTTCTTCGACCGGACCTTTCTATTGTCCGGGCGATCAGAAACTCTATCTTGATTTCGCATTTTTCCGCGAACTGAAAAACGAATTCAAAGCGCCCGGTGATTTCGCGCAAGCCTACGTCATCGCGCACGAAGTCGGGCATCACGTACAGAATCTTTTGGGCACGATGGATAAAGTCAACGCGGCGGGAAACAGCAATCAACTGTCGGTCGCGCTCGAACTCCAAGCCGATTGCTACGCGGGTGTTTGGGCGTATTACGCGAATAAACAAGGTTTGATCGAAGCGGGTGATTACGAAGAAGCCCTGCGCGCCGCTGCCTCGGTCGGCGACGACACGATCCAAAAACGCGCGCAGGGCTATGTCGTGCCCGAATCCTTCACGCACGGTTCGTCACGCGACCGGATGAACTGGTTCGCGAAAGGTTTGCAAGCGGGTGATATGAGCCAGTGCAACACTTTCGGCAGGTAATTTAAGTTTTATAACTCGCGTCAATCCGGTCTAATTTTCTCAGCAGCGCCGGGAAAACAAGGTCGGCGCCCAAACCTTTTGTGACCATTTCGACCTGCGCGGAAATTCCTTGCAAAATTTGCGGGTGAATATGCACCAATTCTTTGCCGCCCGTCTGCGCGAGGATTTGGATGCGGCACGAACTGTCGAGAATATACATATACAAAAAGGCTTCGGCGGCTGTTCGTCCGCATGTTAAAAGTCCATGATTTCTGAGAATCATAAAATTTTTCGCGCCGAGATCCGCGACCAGACGCGGTTTTTCTTCATCATTGAGCGCGACACCTTCGTAATCGTGATAGGCAATTGACGAAAGCGGAAAAAGCGATTGCTGCGAAAGCGCGAGAAGTCCGTCCTTCTGCGCCGAAACGGCGACGCCGTGCAGCGAATGCGTGTGCAAAACGCAGGCAACATCGTGGCGTGTAGCATGAACCGCGCTGTGGATCGTAAAACCTGCCGGATTGATAAAATGTGTCGTGTCCGAAACAATTTCGCCCGTTAAATTGACTTTCACGAGGCTTGAAGCCGTGATCTCTTCAAACAAAAAACCATACGGATTGATCAGAAAATGTCCTTCTTCATCGGGCACACGCATCGAAATATGCGTAAAGATCAAATCGTCCCAACCGTAAAGCGCGACCAGCCGATAAACTGCCGCAAGTTCTGTCCGCGCCTGCCATTCCGGCGGCGAAACCCTTTCTTTGAGCGATAAACCTGTCTGTGCCATCTTAATTTTCTCCTAATCTGCGATCGGTTGAAAAGGTTTCCCGTAAAGTTCCTGATAAACCCAGCCTAAAAATCTGACTTCCGCCGTGCAGAGCGATTCGATCCAACAGCTTGTCAGATAAATTCGTTGTTCGATCTTGTTCGGGATCTTCGCAGCCTCGTCGATATGCGATTTGCCTTGTTCAAGCCGGTAGCTTGCGGCGATGTCTTCGTTGGTTTGTTTCGCTTCGCCGAGTGCCTGCAAAACGTCCGTCACCCAGCGCCCCAAGGCGGCTTCCGTCTGATTTTCGCCGAGCGCCTGAAACGCGCCGATCGCGAGCCGCGCTTCGGCATTTTCAAACGGGTAAACCTCGATGCCGTTCGCCGCGTCGTCCGCCTGTTTCCATTGAAACAATTCTTCGACGTGCGGAAGTCTGACAATTCCGACACGGTTGTCGTTGATCAAAAACCATTCGAGCAGATCGGCAAGCGAATTGACATCAATGTCGCCCGTCGCCGTTTTCCGCAATTTCGGCGGTAAATTTTCCTGTTGTGCTTGTGCCATAAAAAAGATTTTAACGCAAAGACGCGAATACGCGAAGGCGCAATGAAAATTTAAGTTTGAAAACTTTGCACCTTCGCGTCTTCGCGTCTTTGCGTTAAATCGAAAAACTCGCTTCGACTCTGCCGACCGGTTCGCCGCGCCGGTTTTTGATCGGCAAGGGCGAATAATCTTTCAAAGTTTTTTCTTCAAAAATTCCGAGCTGGCGCAGGACTTCGACTGAGATCGCGGCGCGGGCACGTTTGTCGTCGCCGTCGTCGATCTTTAAGGCGATGCCAAGTCCGCGTTTCCATTTCGGATTTGGCAGCACGCCGCACAGCCAAACGCCTTCGGCGCCGATCTTTGAGATAAATTTGCCGCGCGCCGCCTGCATCAAAAGCGTGTCCAATCTTTCGGTTCCGCCGATCAGTTCGGGATAATTCAGCATCGCCGTGACAATCCGGCGGCAGGCTTCGCGGAGTTCGCCGTCAAAATCTTCGGGCGGAAAGACGAGTTTTACAAAACCTTTCGCCATCGCCCGCAAGCTCAGAGCGAAATTCGGCGCGCAGCAGCCGTCAACGGCGAGCGGAATTTCGTTTCGAGGCGTTTCGCAAAAATCCGCAACCGTTTGTAAAATCGCTTGCTGAATCGGGTTTTCGAGTTTGTCGTAAGTCTTTATGTCAGCACCGATTGTCAGCGCAAAGGCGAGCATCGCGGCGTGTTTGCCCGAACAATTATTATGAAGCTGCGACGGTCGTTCGCCCGCGCGGATCATCTCTTCGGCGCGCGCTTCGTTGAACGGCAAATGCGTGCCGCAGCGCAGATCCGCTTCGCTCAAACCGATTTTCTTGAGCATCTTTTCGGCTAAGACAGTGTGAATGCGCTCGCCCGAATGCGACGCGCAAGCGAGGGCGATCTCCGATTCGAGAAAGCCGAATTTCTCCGCGCCGCCGCTCATCAAAAAAGGCAAAAGCTGAAATGGCTTTGCCGATGAACGGATGAATGCGACCGTTTCCGCATCGCCTATTTGGACGATCTCTTTGCCGTCGCCGTCAATTATAAAAAGGCTTCCGCGATGAATTGATTCGACCGTTTCGCCGCGAATAACTTTGGCTAAAATTTGTGATTGCATAAGAATTTTTTGCCGCGGATCAAATTTGGAATGGTGAACAGAAAGTAATGTTTTATGAATTGCCGTCGCGCTTTAGCCGGAATTATTGGCAATTCAAAAGAGAATATCCAAATAGCATTACTTTTTGTTCACCAAAAATTTATTTGATTTGATCCGCGTTCATTCGCGTTGATCCGCGACTAATTTCTACAAATTACTTCCCGCCCAACATCTCGCGGGCGTGCTGGCGTGCCGTGTCGGTGATCTTTTCGCCGGCGAGCATTCGCGCAATTTCTTCGACCTGTTCGGTTTCGCCGAGTTCTTTCAGACGGATCAGCGTGCGGTTTTTAACCGTTTCCTTTTCCACGAGAAAATGATGATCGGCAAGGGAGGCGACCTGCGGCTGATGCGTGACGCATAAAACCTGCTGCGTTTTCGCGAGTTCCTTGAGCTTTAAGCCGACCGCTTCGGCAACGCGTCCGCCAATGCCCGTGTCGATCTCGTCAAAAACCATCGTTTTCGACGTTTCGGATAATTTCGTCGTCGTGTTTAAAATCAGCATCAGGCGCGACAATTCGCCGCCCGATGCAACCTTGCCGATCGGACGCACGCTCTCGCCCGGATTTGCCGAAAAGTAAAATTCGACCTTGTCAAAACCTTTGACTGTGAAGGATTTATCGTCTGCCGCGTCCGTCGTAATTCGAACTTCGAACCGCGCTTTTTCGAGCGATACGGCTTTCAGGTTCGCTTCGATCTCTTTTTCGAGTTTCTTGGATGACTTTTCCCTCTTTTCGTGAAGCTGCGCAGCAACCTTTAGATAATCTTCGCGCGCTTTCTGAAATTCCTTGCGCAATTCCGCCTCGCGCAGATCGGCGGTTTCGATGTTTCTGAGACGCTCGGCGCTTTCGTCAAAATGCGCCAAAACGATCTCGATCGAATTGCCGTATTTGCGCTTCAAACGCGAAATTTCCGCGAGCCGGTCTTCGATCTCCGCCAACCTTTCGGGCGAAAATTCGAGCGAGCCGCGAAAATCTCTGACCGCAAACGCGAGGTCTTCCAAAACCGCCTGCGCCGTCAGCAAACTTTCGTGGTATTCAGAAAACCGCGTTTCGTATTCGGCGAGTTCCGTCACGCGCCGGATCACTTTTTCAAGCGTCGTCAGCGTCGCCTCTTCATTTTCGTAAAGAAAAAGATAAGATTCTTCGCTCAATGACGAGAGTTTTTCGACGTTGTTGAGCCGTTTTTTTTCTTCTTCGAGCGCTTCGTCTTCGCCCGTTTGCAGTTGCGCCTTGCCGATCTCGTCAACCTGAAACTGTAAAATATCGAGAAGCTGCAGTTTCTGCGCTTCGTCCTCGCGCAAACTTTCGATCTCGCGCCGCACCTGCGCCATTTTTTTATATTTTCCGGCAA
>JBBQOA010000036.1:0-14586 GCA_038330465.1 Pyrinomonadales bacterium | reverse complement strand
GAATTTTCCTTTATAAAACCGAATTCCTTTTTCGTCGCTTGCCATCATCAGTGGGCGCGGACGTTTCATTTCAGCATCATTTACCGTAGAAACTGAAAGAATTTGCTTGCTGCTCAAATCAAAGATATTTACATTTCCGTCATTTGAAAATCCGAAGCCGTAAGCTCCCGTTTCGAGTTCCTTGTCGCCGATTTTTATTGATGAATCGGTGATAAAAAAGCCTTCGTATTTTCCGCTGATTTCGGTCGAATATCCCGAAGTGTCAACCAAACCGGCGATGATATGACGATTCTCGCCGATTGTTGCCGCCGCTGCATTTCGCATCTGCGTTTCCGCGCTTTGTCCGGCGAAATAGAAACTTGTCGGAACGATTTTTTTCAGACTGTCGCCGGTTAAAACTGCCGGTTTCGTTTGGGTTTGAGCCGCCGTTGTCAGGCTAAATGCTAAAATGATTGAAAATAGCCAAAACGTAAAAATCGTAATTTTTTTTGTAAAAATCATACTGGTTCTCCGCTTTCAAAGTGTATCGAAAATTTTTGTTGAAATATGGAACAAACTATTTATATCAGAATTTGAAGCGGCTTGAAAAATTGTTTTGGCAGAATTTAGATATAATTTGGTGTTAAAAAGTTTGTTTAGGCAACATATTTCAAAAAAGAGTATTTAATAAATCTTTCGATAAACAGGCTTTGTTAAATCAAAAACATCAAAATAAAAGTTTCAAAGAACGCTTAAAAATACAAAACATTAAATTTTTTCTTGAAGAATTTGAAAGGATAAAATAGAATGTATCCACAGCTTTTCAAACAAATCTATTCTTTAGGACAAAAAACAAGATGAAAATTAAGGCTCTAATTCTAACATTAGCGTTTCTTTTTAACACCTTTTGCCTGTCACTGCAACAAAGTTTTGCGCAGACAAACGCCGATTTTCCCGACAGTCAGGTTTATTTTCAAAAAACGGTTCAGCGACCGCCGCTGCGAGATCGTTCACGTGAAATTGAAGCGTTGTTGAAAAAAATGACCGTCGAAGAAAAAGTCGGACAAATGACGCAATTGACGATGGGAATGTTCGTTTCCGGTCAGAGATCAGGATGTGCAGATTGACCGGGAAAAATTGGATAAAGCCGTCGGAAAATACGGTGTCGGTTCGTTTTTGAACGTCAGCGATCGAGCATTGAGCGCAGATAAATGGCACGAATTGATCGGCGGGATTCAGGACGCTTCGATGAAAACGCATCTTAAAATCCCGAATCTTTACGGCATTGATTCGATTCACGGCGCAAATTACGTGCAGGGCGCGACGCTTTTTCCGCAGGAAATCGGAATGGCGGCAACCTGGAATCCGCTTTTAATGCAGAGAGCCGCAGAAATTACGGCGATGGAAACGCGGGCGGCGGCGATTCCGTGGAGCTTTTCGCCGGTTCTCGATATCGGGCGCCAACCGCTTTGGGCGCGATTCTGGGAAACCTTCGGCGAAGATCCGTATTTGGCGAAAGTAATGGGCACATCGTTTATTCGCGGGCTTGAAGGCAACGATGTCAGCAATGACAAACGCGTCGCGTCAAGCCTCAAACATTATATGGGTTACAGTTTTCCGCTCAACGGTCGCGACCGGACTTCGGCGTGGATCCCTGAAAATTATCTGCGCGAATATTTTCTGCCGACTTTTGCGGCGGCGGTCAAATCCGGCGCGCGCACGGTGATGGTCAATTCGGCGGAGATCAACGGCGTTCCCGGTCATATCAATAAACATCTGATGACGGACGTTTTGAAAAACGAACTAGGTTTCGACGGTTTTATCGTTTCCGATTGGCAGGACATTCAAAAACTCGTGACGCAGTGGAAGGTCGCGAAAGATGAAAAAGAAGCGACGATGATGGCGATCAATGCCGGAATCGATATGAGTATGGTGCCGCAGAGTTACAGTTTTACGGACAATCTGATCGCGCTCGTCAAAGAGAAAAAAGTTTCGATGACGCGAATCGACGATGCTGTCAGACGTATTTTACGCGTTAAATTCGAGCTTGGTCTGTTTGAAAATCCGCTCCCGAATCCGGCGGTCAAAGCGAATTTCGGCAAACCCGAATATGCGGAAGTCAGTCTGCAGGCGGCGCGCGAAACGATGACGCTGCTCAAGAACGAGGGCAATATTCTGCCGCTTTCGAAAAACAAAAAAGTTCTTGTGACGGGTCCGACCGCCGATTCTTTGATCTCGCTCAACAATGGCTGGACGTGGACCTGGCAAGGCTCTGAGCAGTCGCTTTACCCGACCGATAAACTGACGATTCAGCAGGCAATTGCAGCGAAGATCGGCAAGAAGAATTTTGAATTCCGGCAGGGCACGCGCTTTGTTCGCCAACCGAATGGTCCCGGAACGATGAATGTTGACGAAGAAGATAATATCAAAGAAGCGGTTAACGAAGCGAAAGACGCGGATGTCGTCGTGTTATGTTTGGGCGAAGGTTCATACACCGAAACGCCGGGCAATATTACGGATCTGACGCTGCCTGAAACGCAGCTCAAATTTGCCGAAGCGATCATTGCAACGGGCAAACCGGTCGTTCTTGTGCTGGTCGAAGGTCGTCCGCGCCTGATCAGCCGGATCGCCGACAAAGTTTCGGGCATTTTGATGGCTTACAATCCGAGCAACGAAGGCGGTCGCGCGATTGCCGATGTTTTGTTCGGCGATTACAATCCGAACGGAAAATTGCCGTTCACCTATCCGCGTTCGACGAATAATTATCTGACTTACGACCACAAAGCATTCGAGGTCGAAGAAACGGCGTTCGGCAATACGGCGAACAATCCGCAATTTGATTTCGGCACGGGTTTAAGCTACACGACCTTTGCTTACAGCGACTTGAAACTTTCGTCAAACTCGATTCCGATGAACGGCGAAGTGACTGCGACAGTTAAGGTTAAAAACACGGGTGCGCGCGCCGGCAAGGAAACGGCGATTCTCTACTTACGCGATGAAGTAGCAACGCTTTCGCCGCCGGGAAAACGCGTCAAACGCTTTGCGAAAATTTATCTCGACGCGGGACAGACGAAAACTTTGACGTTCAAACTGAATAAAGACGATTTGTCGTTTATCGGAATGGACAACAAACCGACGGTCGAAGCCGGTGATTTTACCGTGATGATTGGCGGTTTATCTGAAACATTCACCCTCGAATAAACGCCGCTGATGATTTAGAAGGGCGGCGGCGCGCTGCCTTTCTAAATCAATTTTTTGTTTATAATGAGCTAACTGTAATCCAATGAAAAAAGCGATTTTTCTTTTTCTGATTTTAGCCTTCGGTCTGCAATTGGCGCTCGCTCAAACGGTCGCGCAAAAACGCGCCGAACGAATGGGCGTCGGGATGAATCTCTCGTATCTCGATAATTGGTGGCTCGGCACAAAGGCGAAAAAATACAGCGATTTTGCCAAAACCGCCGACGTCGCCAAACGCGAAAAAATGTTTGCCGAAATCGCCAAAGCCGGTTTCAAAACCGTGCGGATTCCGATCAATTTCGGTGCGTGGGCAAATTACGAAAAGCCTTTCAGATGGGACAACGAAGAAGGCTTGCGGGCGGCGGATTCATTCGTTAAATGGGCTTCGGACAATGATCTGAACGCGATAATTGATCTTCATCACGTCGAATTTGACGGCAAGACCGAGGGCGCGGCGACGACCGAGCGAATCGTCTGGTTATGGCAGCAAATCGCTGCGCGTTATAAAAATACGAATCCCGAAAAGGTCTTTTTCGAACTGCGCAACGAGCCGCACGACATCAACGCCGAAGAATGGCGCAAGCAGGCGGAAGAAATCATCAAAGCCGTGCGCAAGATCGCGCCAAAACATACTTTGATCGTCGGGTTTCACGATTGGAATTCGCGTGCCGCATTGATCGATTCCGCGCCGTTCGAAGACAAAAATATCATTTACACATTTCATTATTACGATCCGTTCGTTTTTACGCACCAGGGCGCGACGTGGGCGGGCGAAGGTTTGTCCGACGTCAAAAACGTGCCGTTTCCGTGGTCGAAAGAAAATCCGATCGCGGTTCCGCCAAGCGCGAAAGGGAAATGGGTCGAAGGTTTGATAAATAATTATCAGGAAGATTCAAACGCGGAAAAAATGTTTAAGGATTTAAAAGCCGCGAAAGATTGGTCACTAAAAAACAAAGTTCCGATCTTTTTGGGCGAATTCGGTTCTTACACAAGATACGCCGGCGCGGAAGCCCGCTGCCGCCACGCCGAAGCGGTTTATTCCGCGCTCGGTAAATTGAAAATTCCGAACGCGTGGTGGGAATGGGACGGCGGTTTCAATATGTTCAAGCCCGGAACGACCGAAATTTCCGATTGTCTGCGAAAAGCGGTCGATTCATACTCCGCGCAAAAGTAGCGCGGCGATGGCAAATTTCAAATTTCAAATTTCAAATTTCAAATTACAGATTCGGGATTTGAAATTTAAGCAACAAAGCCGACAGACGCAAAGACAAAACAGTCGGCAATTCCTATATTTTGTAAATTTTCAAATGAAAAGACTTATTTTAGTTATCACAGTGATGTTATCGGCAATTTTTATCGTTTCGGCGCAGGATTTGCAAACGGCGCGGCGCAATTTGATGCCGGTTCCGGCAGATGTCGCGTGGAAAAACGGACGCTTGCCGTTGACGAAAAATTTTACGGTCGCGCTTTCGGGCAAGACCGACGAGCGTTTGAAAGCTTATCTTTCCCGCGTGCTGCGGCGGCTCGAAGGTCGGACAGTTTTGGAATTCGGGCGCGATCTGTCGAACGATCCGGCAAACGCCGCGATTTTGATCGAAACCGGTTCGACCGGCAACGCGATTCCGCGACTCGGCGACGACGAATCTTATAATCTCGAGATCAACGAAAAACAAGCCAAAATCTCGGCGGCGACCGTCGTTGGCGCGATGCGCGGACTCGAAACTTTTCTGCAATTATTGGAAGGCGACAAGGACGGATTTTATTTTCCGGCGGTTTCCATTCAGGATAAACCGCGATTTCCGTGGCGCGGTTTGATGATCGATTCGGCGCGGCATTTTCAGCCGCTCGAAGTTATCAGGCGAAACTTGGACGCGATGGCGGCGGTCAAATTAAATGTTCTCCACTGGCATCTGACCGAAGATCAGGGCTTTCGCGTCGAAAGCAAAAAGTTTCCCGAACTAACGCAGATGGGTTCGGACGGGCTTTTTTACACGCAGGACGAGGTTCGCGGGATCATCAAATACGCGGCGGATCGCGGAATTCGCGTGATGCCCGAATTCGATATGCCCGGACACGCGACCGCGTGGGTCGTCAGTCATCCCGAGATCGCGAGCGCGCCCGGACCTTACAAGATCGAACGCCAGCCCGGAATTTTCGATCCGACGCTCGATCCGACCAACGAGGCGACTTACAAATTGCTCGAAGTCTTTTTTGCCGAAATGGCGGCGCTTTTTCCCGACCAGTATATGCATATCGGCGGCGATGAAAACGAAGGCAAACAATGGGCGGCGAATCCGCGCATTCAAGCCTTTATGAAAGAAAAAGGCATTAAAAATCAGGACGGCTTGCAGCAGTATTTCAATCAGCGGATCTTAAAGTTTTTGGAGAAAGACGGCAAGATTATGATGGGTTGGGACGAGATCTTTCAGCCCGACATTCCAAAAAATATCGTCATCCAATCGTGGCGCGGTCAGGAATCGCTCGCCAAAGTCGCCCGCCAGGGTAATCAGGGAATTCTCTCGAACGGCTATTACATCGATCTGATGTATCCCGCGTCGCAGCATTACGTCGTTGATCCGCTGCCGGCTAACACGACGCTGACGGCGGAAGAACAAAAGCGAATTTTGGGCGGCGAAGCGACGATGTGGAGCGAATGGGTTTCGCCCGAGACGATCGATTCGCGGATCTGGACGCGAACCGCCGCGATCGCCGAACGCTTCTGGTCGCCGCGTGAGGTGAACGATGTTGACGATATGTATCGGCGGCTCGAAGTCGTCAGCCGACAGCTCGAAGAATTAGGCTTGACGCATCGCAAAAATCAAGCAATGCTGCTGCGCCGTCTGGCAAATAATCAGGATATTTCCGCGCTGCAAAGGCTGGTTTCACTGATTGAACCGGTCAAAGAATACCGCCGTTATCAAGTTCGCCCGCAGACGATGCTTTCGCCTTTGACGGGTTTGATTGATGCGGCGGAGGCGGACGCGGAAGGCGCCCGAAAATTTAATAAATTTGTGCAGTCAAGCGTGAAGAATAAGGATTTACAGAATGCTTCGGTTGCGTTAAAGGTAATTTTTGCCGATTGGAAAAATACCGGAATTACCTTGAAAACACAAATCGAAAATGCGCCCGCTCTGGCGGAAGCTAATCAACTGGCGGCAGATTTACAGAGTTTAGGCGAAATCGGTTTGGAAACCGCCGATGTTTTACAAACGGGCAAAACTTCGAGCGCCGAATGGCGCGCCGCAAAGCTGAAAAATCTTGCTGAAATCGCCAAACAGAAAGCCGGTTTGGAATTTCAGGTCGTTGAAGCGATGAAAGTTTTGGTCAATGCGACTGCCGCAAATTAGTTTTGTAACGATAAATTTTTTGCAAAAGAGAAAAGACAATGAACAAACAGATTGTGGCAGGCATTGACATCGGCGGAACGAAGATCGCCGTGGCGCTCGAAAATCACGCGGGCGAAAGATTTGCCGCCCGCCGTTTGCCAACCGAAGTGAGGCTCGGACCTGAACGGATCCTGGAAAATATTTCGCGGACGATCGAAGAAATGCTCGCGGAAACCGGCACAAAATTGACTGCCATCGGCATCGGTTGTCCGGGACCGATCGACATCGAACGCGGACTCGTTTTAGCGCCGACGAATCTGCCTGATTGGATCGATTTTCCGATCGTCGAACTCGTTCAAAAAAGATTCAACGTGCCGATCCTGCTCGATAATGACGCGAACGCCGCCGCGCTCGGCGAATATTTTTACGGCGCAGGACGCGGTTTTAAGGACGTCTTTTATGTGACGATCTCGACCGGCATCGGCGGCGCAATCATCTGCGACGGGCGAATTCATCACGGCGTACAGGCGGGCGCGGGCGAGATCGGACACACGGTCGTCAATCCGAACGGAACCTGTTGCCGGTGCGGAATTTACGGCTGTTTGGAAACCATCGCTTCGGGCACGAACATCGCGCGGCGAATGAAGGAAATGCTCGCGGCGCGAAACGGGAAAAGCATTGCCGATCTTGATGAGATCACGGCTGAAACGGTCGTCGAAGCGGTTCGCGGCGGCGACGCGGCAGCGCTTTCGATTTGGAATGAAACGATCCGATTCTTAGGAATCGGCATCGGCAACGCGGTCACGCTGATCGCGCCCGAAGCCGTCATTATCGGCGGCGGCGTTGCGGCGGCGGGCGAATTGCTGCTCGAACCTTTGCGCTGTGAGATCCGCAAAAACGTGTCGATGGTGCCGTTCGAAAAGGTTGAAATCTTACAGGCGTCGCTCGGCAGCGAAAGCGGCGTTTGCGGAGCGCTGATGCTGGCACAAAAAGCTTATGAAAAAAATCACGAAAATGTCCATTGATAAAAAATTTACACGGCGCGATTTTCTGACGATCGGCGGTTCGGCGGTCGCCGGATTATTACTGGCGTCGAAGTTGAACGCGCAATCAAACAAAAAATCAAAAGAAATGCTCGTTTATATCGGCACCTACACTTCGACGGGGAACAGCGAGGGAATTTACGTTCACAAATTTAATTCCGAAACGGGCAAACTGACGCCGCTCCGAATTGTCAAAGATGTCGCCGATCCGTCATTTCTGACGATCGAAAAAGATCGCAAATATCTTTTCGCGGTCAACGAACTGCTTGAATACGAAGGCAAAAAAAGCGGCGCGGTGAGCGCCTTTGCGATCGATCAAAAAACGGGCGATCTCAGGTTTTTGAACAAACAAGCAAGTCTCGGCGGCGCGCCATGTTTTATCACGACGAGCGATAACGGAAAATTCGCGCTCGTCGCCAACTATCTTGGCGGAAATGTTTCGAGTTTCCCGATCGAAACTGACGGACGGTTCGGCGCGTCCGTCGATCTCGTGCAGCATACGGGTTTCGGTCCGAACAAAGACCGGCAGGAATCGGCACACGCTCATTCGATCACTTTAGACCGCCGCAATCGATTTGCGTTTGCCGCTGATCTCGGCATCGATCGATTGATGATCTACAGCTTTGACGATCAAACGGGCAAGCTCAAACCAAACGAAGCGCAAGCCTTTTTTCAATCAAAAGCGGGCGCCGGTCCGCGTCATTTTTCGTTTCACCCGAACGGGAAATTCGCCTTTCTGATCAATGAACTCGGCGCGACAATTACGTCGCTCGCCTACGACGAAACTCTCGGGACATTAAAGGAGATCCAAAATATTTCGACGCTGCCGCCGAATTTTACGGACGCGAATACTTGCGCGGATATTCACGTCGCGCCGAACGGAAAGTTTCTTTACGGTTCGAATCGCGGACATAACAGCATTGTTTCGTATAAGATCGACGAAAAAACAGGACGGCTTGAATATCTCGAACACACTCCGACAGGCGGCAAAAAACCGCGCAATTTTGCGATCGCGCCGGACGGCAAATTTCTGCTCGTCGCCAATCAGGATTCAAACAATGTCGTGATTTTCAGGATCAACGAAAAAAGCGGAAAACTGCAGGCGACAGAAAATTCGGCGCAAGTTCCGACGCCGGTTTGTTTGAAATTCGTTTAGTCATTTTAGATTTGAGTATTTCAGTTCTTTTTTGCGGAAGAAAAATTTGATTTCCCGCAAAGCACGCAAAGAAAAAAAATTGTTTATGAATTAAATCATCTGAAAAAGAGGAGTTTTAAATATGCGCGAAAAATCCTTAAAGTTTTTGATCACAATTTTATTTTTAGTTACCTTTTTTGCGGAATCGGCGGCGCAGGCGCAAGTTCGTTACCGTAAATTAACTTTTAAAGACGAATTTAACGGCGCGGCGGGCGCGGCGGTCGATCCGGCAAAATGGACATCGGAGATCGGCGGCGGCGGTTGGGGCAATCAGGAATTGCAGTATTACACGAATTCGACCGAGAACGCTTATCAGGACGGCGCGGGTTCGCTCGTCATCAAAGCCATCAAACTGACGCCGCCGCTGAATTTAAGCTGCTGGTATGGTCCGTGTCAATACACTTCGGCGCGGCTCATCACGAAAGGAAAATTCGAGCAGAAATACGGAAAATTCGAAGCGCGCATCAAAATTCCGCGCGGACAGGGAATGTGGGGCGCGTTTTGGATGCTCGGCAACAACATCGATACGGTCGGCTGGGCGACGTGCGGCGAGATCGACATTATGGAGAATATCGGGCGCGAACCCGCGATCGTTCACGGCACGGTGCATGGTCCCGGATATTCGGGCGCAAACGGCATCGGCGCGTCGTTCAGTTTGGCAAATAACGCCAATTTCGCGGACGATTTTCACATTTATTCGACCGAATGGAGCGAAAATTCGGTACGCTTTTATGTGGACGGAAATCTTTATAAGACGATCACGCCCAGCGACCTTCCGCAGGGCTCAGCGTGGGTTTACGAGCATCCGTTCTTTATTATTTTGAACTTCGCGATCGGCGGTCCGTGGGGCGGAAATCCGGATGGAACGTCGGTCTTTCCGCAAACGATGGTCGTCGATTATGTGAGGGTTTACAAACGCTGAAGCCGCAAATTCTGAGGAAAAGAGAAATGAAAGTTTTTTGGTTAGCTTTAATTTTGAGTATTTTTATGATCGAAAATGCAAATGCGCAAATGAGCACGGCAAAAACAGAAATCTCGCTCAATAACGGCTGGAAATTTCGTGAAATCAACAAAACCGAATGGCTTCCGGCGACCGTTCCGGGCTGCGTTCACACGGATCTGCTCGCGAGTAAAAAGATCGAAGACCCGTTTTACCGCGACAACGAAAAAAATCTGCAATGGATCGGCAAAACCGATTGGGAATATCAAACCGTCTTTAATGTTTCCGCCGAAACCCTGAAACGCCAAAATCTCGAGATCGTTTTTCAAGGGCTTGATACTTACGCCGATGTTTTTCTCAACGATAAACCGATTTTGACGGCGGATAATATGTTCAGAACGTGGCGCGTCGATGTTAAAAACGCGCTCAAACCGGGCGAAAATGTTTTGCGAATTCGTTTTCGCTCTCCTATCAACGAAATTTTGCCGCTCATGAAAAAGCTCGATTACGAGCTTCCGGCGGTCAACGATCAGGGCGAAAAAACCTCGCCGTACACGCGCAAAGCGCCGTATCAATACGGCTGGGATTGGGGACCGCGCTTTGTCACGAGCGGCGTTTGGAAACCCGTCAATTTAGAAGTTTGGGACAATGCGCGGATCGAGGATTTGCAGATCAAACAAAATAAATTAACTAAAGAAACGGCAGATTTGAGCGCGGTTGTTGAAGTGTTTGCGGCAAATGCGGCGGACGCGGTCATCGAGATTGAAAACACGACCGATAAAAAAACGGTCGCCGCCAAACAAGTCAAATTAACGAGCGGCGTCAATAAGATCGCGCTCGATTTTGCCGTCCCGAATCCGAAACTCTGGTATCCGATCGGACTTGGCGACCAGGCGCTTTACACGTTCAAAGCAAAATTAACGGTCAATAAAAAAGCGGTTGACGCGCAAATCAAACGCAGCGGTTTGCGGACGCTCGAACTCAGGCAAAAGCCCGACAAAGACGGCATTAGTTTTGAGTTCGTCGTCAACGGAATTCCGGTTTTCGGGCGCGGCGCAAACTGGATTCCGGCAGATATTTTCCCGACGCGGATCACCAAAGAAAAATACAAAAATCTGCTCGATTCGCTCAAAGAGGCGAATATGAATATGCTCCGCGTCTGGGGCGGCGGCATTTACGAGGACGATTATTTTTACGATTGGGCGGACGAGAACGGCATCCTCGTCTGGCAGGATTTTATGTTCGCGTGCTCGATGTATCCGGGCGACAAAGCGTTTTTGGATAATGTAAAACACGAAGCGATCGATAACGTCAAACGGCTCAGAAATCATCCGTCGATCGTTATTTGGGTCGGCAACAACGAGATCGAAACCGCGTGGGCGCATTGGGGCTGGAAACAAACATTGCCGAATTTCATCTGGGACGATTATCTAAAACTTTTTACGCGGCTGCTTCCGCAAGTTTTGGACGAATACGACCCGTCGCGTCCCTTTTGGCAAAGTAGTCCGAGTTCGAATTTTCAGGACGATTCTGATTCGCAGCGGATCGGCGATGTCCATTATTGGCAGGTCTGGCACGCCGAAAAACCTTACAAAGAATACGAAAAACAATTTCCGCGCTTTATGAGCGAATACGGTTTTCAGTCGTTTCCCGAATTTGAAACCGTCAAAACCTACACGACCGAAGAAGACCGCAAATCGATCGAAACGCCCGTCATGCTCGCGCATCAGCGCCATCCGCGCGGCAATCAACTCGTGCGCGCCTATATGCTCCGCGAATACAACGAGCCGAAGGATTTCGAGTCATTTTTGTATGTCAGCCAAGTGCTGCAAGCCGAAGGAATCAAGATCGGCGCGGAACATTTTCGCCGCATTATGCCGCGCAATATGGGTTCGCTTTACTGGCAGGCAAACGATTGCTGGCAGGTCGCTTCATGGTCGGGAATGGATTATTTCGGTCGCTGGAAGGCGCTGATGTATTACACGCGCAAATTCTATGCTCCCGTCTTGGTCTCGCCGCACGTTGACGACGACGGCACGCTGAATATTTACGTCGTTTCCGATTCGCCTGAAGCAAAGAACGCGCAAATGATTCTGACTTTGATGGATTTGAGCGGGAAAATTTTGAGTTCGAAAGGGATCGATCTAACGGTCGAACCGCTCAAAGGAAAATCTTATTTTACACAAAACGTGAACGAATTCTTAAATGGCGCGGACGAAAAAAACGCGTTTCTGCTCGCCGAATTGAAGGTCGGCGGCAAAACCGTTTCGCAGAACGAATATTTCTTCAAGCCCTTTAAGGAATTAAGTCTTTCTCGTCCTGAAATCAAAACCGAGATCACGCCAAGCGCAAACGGTTTCAAAATCGTGCTTTCGACCGAAAAGCTGGCGAAAGCAGTTTATCTTTCAGGCTTTACGACGGGATTTTTCGCGGACAATTATTTTAATTTAATTCCGGGCAGACCGGTCGAGATCGAATTTCGGACAAAGGAAAAAATGAGCGTTGACGAGTTTCGCAAGCGGCTCAAAGTTCGTTCGCTGATCGATGCTTTTTAGCCGCAAGATTTTACAAAATGCTAGAAAATTGAGGAAAACCGAATGCGTTTAGGGACTCTGGACATTCTTATTCTGGTCATTTATTTTGTGGCGATGATCGGCATCGGAATTTATGTCACGCGCCGCGCCGCCAAGGATCTCGATTCGTATTTCCTGGGCGATAAGACGATGCCGTGGTGGCTTTTGGGCGTCTCGAACGCCTCGGCAATGTGGGACATCACGGGCACGATGTGGCTTGTTTACATCCTTTTCGCCTACGGCTTAAAAGGCGTTTTTCTACCGTGGCTTTGGCCGGTCTTTAATCAGGTTTTCGATGCGGTCTATCTTTCAAAATGGGTGCGCCGCTCAAAAGCGCGAACCGGCGCGGAATGGATCACGACGCGCTTCGGCTCAGACACGGGCGGCGAGCTTGCCCGCGCCGTGATCCTGCTTTTTGCGATAATTTCGGTCATCGGTTTTATCAGCTACGACTTTCAGGGAATGGGCAAATTCTGCAAGGTTTTCCTGCCGTGGGATCTGTCGCCGAATACTTATGCGATCATTATTATGAGCGTGACGGCGACCTATGTCGTCCTCGGCGGAATGTTGAGCGTCGTGCTGACGGATTTTGTACAGTTTATTTTGATGGCGATCTCGAGCATTTTTATCGGCGTGATCGCGATGTCGTCGGTCGGCGCGGAAACAATCAATTCGCTGACGCCGAACGGTTGGCAGAATATCGTTTTCGGTTGGACGCTCGATCTTAACTGGAACGGCATTTTGCCCGCGATGAACACGCGGATCGCCGGCGAAGGAATGGCTTCGGCGTTCGGTTTCTTTTTTATGGTGATGGTTTTCAAGGGAATTCTGAGCAGTATGGCGGGCGCCGCGCCGAATTACGATATGCAGCGCATCTTGGCGACGAAAAGCCCGAAAGAGGCGAGTTTTATGAGCGCGATCGTCTCGATCTGCCTTGTGCCGCGCTGGATCCTGATCGCCGGAATTACCTTGATCGGGTTGGCATTTGTGATGCCCGAATTCAAAAAAATGGGCAACGATATCGATTTTGAATTGTTGTTTCCGTATGTCATCAGTAATTTTCTGCCCGCCGGATTGACCGGAATTTTGCTTGCCGGATTGCTTTCGGCGTTTATGTCAACCTTCAGCGCGACGGTCAACGCGGGCGCGGCTTATCTGGTCAACGACATTTACAAACCGTATTTGAATCCGGATGCCGCCGATAAAACTCTGGTTCGCGCCGGATACTTGGCGTCGATTTTGGTTCTTGCGGCGGGCATCAGCGTCGGTTTCTTTTTGTCTTCGATCAATTCGATCACGCAATGGATCGTTTCCGGACTGTTCGGCGGCTATACGGCGGCAAATGTCCTCAAATGGTATTGGTGGCGGCTCAACGGTCACGGCTATTTCTGGGGAATGTTGACGGGAATCGTCTGCGCGCTGCTCGTGCCGGTCGTCGTGCCCGATTGGAATCCGCTTTACGCGTTTCCGTTTATTCTTCTATTTTCAGCGATCGCGTGTTTTGCCGGAAGCCTGCTGACAAAACCGGTTGAAGCCGAAACATTGAAGAAATTTTATCGCGACGTCCGCCCGTGGGGATTTTGGCAGCCGGTTTATGAAATGTGCCGCGAAGAAGATGCGTTGATCGAACAGAATCGCGGCGCTGTCCGCGATCTGACCAATTGCGGAGTCGGCATTATCTGGCAAATGACGCTGGTGACGATTCCGGTTTATGTCGTTTTGCGAAATTTTACGGGCGTTTTCGCGAGCGTTTTGATTTTGGTCGCAACCACTTTTTTTCTCAAAAAATTCTGGTTTGACAGTTTGAGCCGGGAAGAAGTGTTGATGAATGAAGTTTAAAATTTGAGTCATTAAGTTAGGAGAAAAAAATGAAAAGAAAAATATACAAACAAGTCTTTCAAAAAAATAATCGAAGTTTTATCAATCCGCTGTGGCGAACGGTTTTGATCGTTGCGGTCATGTTAGCGGGCGCGTTTTCGGCTTCGCAATTCTTGAAAACGAAGGCGCAAACCGTTTTGACATACAAAAATCCGCAAGCCACGATCGATGAACGCGTGAAAGATCTGCTCGGGCGGATGACTTTGGAAGAAAAAGCCGCGCAGCTTGTTTGTTTGTGGAACACGAAACCGCAAAAACTCGACATCAAAACCGCGCCGCCGCGCAGTGATTTGGGCGATTTTTCGCCCGAAAAAGCCAAACTCGTAATGCCGAACGGGATCGGGCAAATTGCGCGGCAGGGCGAAGATAAAGACGCGCGCGGTTCTGCCGAATTTGCCAACGCTTTACAGAAATG
>JBBQOA010000035.1:0-14856 GCA_038330465.1 Pyrinomonadales bacterium | reverse complement strand
AATAATCCGGGCAATGTGATGGGCAAAGGCGATATGGGCGAGTTTCATCGCGCCGATAATGTCGAGATCATTGACGTAAAAGCCGTCAAGTTTCCGGCGAATTTTGCGCGGTTTGCGACGATGGAATCGGGAACAAAAGCGACTTTTGATCATTTGCAGGAAAGATGGTTCGGTTCTTACACGCAAATTCTCGACGGCGGTTCGCCCGAAGCATACGTCAGAGGTTTGTATCCCGGACCCGGAAAAAATTACGCGACGCAGTTTCAGAGCGTCTATACTTCGGGCGTTCGTCTGCGGCTTGGCAAGATTATCGAAGATTATATTTCCGTGCTTGAGGACGACATTAAAGACCTTGCCAAAGAAACCGAAATTATGCAGAAAAATTATAATCAAGCGGCGCAGAGTAATGCAGAAATGCTTTTTGGGAATCAAAAACTGCCCGGCGTAATTTCGCACAGCATGAACGAACGCCGTTTGCTCGACGTTGCGCCGAAGATCGAACAGGGAATGCAGGATCAAAAAAACGTCGCCGAACAGGAACTCGAAAAGCGAAAGGCTTTTTTACAGGAACAGATCGACGAACTGAAAAAGATTCAGAAAAACTTCAAAGAAGGTCAGAATTTACAATCGGCGGGCGTGCAAGCGGCGGCAGGTTCTTGATAAGAGAGTTGTAAAAATTACAAAATAAAAAAGCCTTGATAAATTTTCATCAAGGCTTTTGAGTTTGAAGGCTAGTTCAAGTTTCGATTAGTAACGGCGAACTCTGTAATAGCGTTTCGTCTTCGGGTTCAGTTTATAGGTGTAAAGTGCTGAACTGCCCGCGCCGATCGCTGTTCCGATCAAGGCTCCTTTCTTACCGCCGATCAGTGCGCCGAGCAGCGCGCCCGCGCCGGTTCCGATCCCGATGTTGATCAGGTTACGGTGTTTTTTATAAATGCTCGGTTTCTTGTAAGTGCGGCGCGTTTGCGCGTTTGCTGTGATCGAAGCAAAAGGAACTATAATTGCCATCATTGCCATCATTAAGAATGTTGCGATAAATTTTTTCATTGTCTTATTTCTCCCTCTTGTAAATTTTGAAGAAGTTTTCCGCTTCTTCTGCCCTAGATAGTTACAAGGTGCGTGCCAAAAAGATGAAACCCAGCTATTTCAACACTTACTTAAAATAAGAGAGATTTTCGCGAAGTTCTGAAACACTATATCGGTTTTAAATGAGCGATATAGTGTAAGCGCAAGAAAAGCCGTCAGATCGAGAAAATCTGACGGCTTTTCTTTTTAGATTGGCGACACAAAGGGGGGCACAAAGAAAGCGTCGGAAAACGGCGGCTTAGTTTGTGCGTGTTGAAATTAGTTTAGTAACGGCGTTTTTTCTTGTTCAGTTTGTAGGTGTAAAGCGCGCCGCTTCCCAAACCGACCAATGCGCCGAGCCCGACACCGCGTCTCCCGCCGATCAATCCGCCAAGCAATGCACCGCCGCCGGTCGCAATTCCAATGTTAATGGCATTGCGATGCCGCCGGTAAAAGCTCGGTTTTTGGTAGGTGTAGCCGCGTGTTTGATATCTGCGGTTGACATTATTTCGCGAATAATTACGCGAAACATTTGAACGTTTGCGCGTATAACAACGCTTTTGCGCATCTGCCGAAAACGGCAGAGCGATCGCCATCAATGACATCATAATAAATGATGCGATGAATTTTTTCATTTAAATTAATCCCCCTATTTTTTCTTTAGCTGTTTTTTCGAGGAGAGTAAAATTGTTGTAACACGCGCTGTGATGAAAAAAACTTTTCGCTGAGTTGCCAAAAAAAATCTCAATGTGCAAAAAAAAATCCCGGGTTTCGGCAAACTGCCAAGCGCAGATTTGCCGAAACGCTCAAAAACAAAGGTTTTGACAGCTTTTATGGCGGCACAAGTCTTGCGATTTTGTTCGGCGAGGTCAATAATGAATTCGATAATGACAGCGATGGAAAAAACATATTCGCAAAAAATCGCCCGCGCCTTTGAGATCGTTGATTATTTCCTGCTGATTCCCGCCACGTTTGGCGCTCTGGTCGGACTCGCGGCGTTTCGCTCGTCGCCGTATGTCGCATTGCTGATGTATCTGGTGTTGACTGCCGGAATAATTCTGCTCGTCGGCTATTACAAACATTCGCGCAACAGATTAGCCGCGAAATATGTTTCCGCGCTGTGGATCGCGTCTGCCGTCTATAATTTTCTGCTGCTTCTGCCCGTTTTGTATGTCGTTGCCGCGATGTATCAAAATCTGACTTTCGTCAAACCATTTATTGATCTGTCGGGTTTGCTGTTTATGCTTGCCATCGTTTTTGCATACATCACGGCAATCGTTCTGTCGCTCAAAGCGTATTCATTCGACAAGTATAAAAAGATTTACGGGTTTTAACCGTGACTGAGCATTTCGGTACCGAAAAATTGAATTTGCCGACAAGTTTTAAAATCGCCGCAAGTTGTCACCTGAACGCGGCAAACTCTCGCCTGAATTGTGAAAGTTGCGATCTGAATGCGGAAAGTCGGCAATCAAACGCGAAAA
The DNA here is from genome assembly GCA_038330465.1 of Pyrinomonadales bacterium. Lineage (GTDB taxonomy): Bacteria > Acidobacteriota > Blastocatellia > Pyrinomonadales > Pyrinomonadaceae > JAFDVJ01. The sequence goes on along the minus strand of JBBQOA010000035.1, from coordinate 12,310 downwards.
ACATACATTTTTGCTCGTGATTACCGCGCCTTGAGCCACGCTTTGATGTCCTCGCGCATCGGTTCGATGATCTCGTGTTTCGATTGATAAAGTTTCGACTCGAAATTCGGCAGATAGGCGGCGAGTTTGGCGTTAAAAGATTCGTATTTTTCGAGCGGGTAAAATTCGTCGTCGTCATTGTAGAGATAAAACGTCTCGGCATTTGTCGGCTGATAATTAATATTTGTGTCGAGATCACCCGGAATTCCGCCGCAGACGCCGATCACGCCGCGCATTTTTTTCGGATGCGTCAAAGCAAACCGAAAATTGAGCGCGCATGCCTGCGAAAAACCGTAAAGAAAAACTTGCCCGGCGTCGATGATCTCTTTGTTGGCGAGATCTTTGATGACGCGGAGCGCAAAATCGTGATGAAGCGCGACGGATTCTTCCGATTTATAGTCGGTCAGCCAACCGAAACCGATCCGAAAGCCTTTCTCGGTCGGACGGAAATGCTGATACGGCGCCTGGATCGAAGCGACGACAAAACCTTCGGGCGCGACCATCTGCGCTTCGCGCATCATATAGCGTTTATGTGCTCCGTAGCCGTGAACAGCGAGCAGCAGCGGCGCTTTCGGTGCAATGTTTTCAGGCACGAAAAGGTCGTAGTAAAGTTTTATTTCGGCAGTTAGATGCAGGTCTTGTTGCAACATACCGAAAGTTTAGCAAAAATAAGCGTTGGATACAAGCATAATGAAAATAAACGATCTGTTTCGAAAAATTGACGAATTGAATGATCTGGGCGCCAAATCACGGGCGGTTTTATGGCTCGAACGCACGGCTTTTATCTTTCTCACCGTCATGGTCTGTTTTGCGCCGCATTCGATCGCCGTCACGCAGTCGGCGTGGCTCATCGGAATGCTCGCGTGGCTGATCCGGCTTTTTTTCAAACCGTTTCCGAAATTCAAATTTACGGCGATCGATTACGCGCTTTGGACATTTTTTGCATGGAGCGTCGTTTCGTCGATGTTTTCCTATGCACCGGACATTTCAAACGGCAAGCTGCGGAGCGCCTCGCTCTTTCTGATCTTCTACTTTGTCTATAACAATCTGAAAACGATCCGCACCGTGAAGTTTTTAGCGGCTGCGCTTGTTTTTTCTTCAATGTTCGCCGTGCTCTGGACGCCGGTTGAGCGGATAATCGGGCGCGGCGTGGCAATTTACGATTTTCGCGGGAGCGCATTCGACCAAATCGGCTTGCAGGAAGGCGACACGATTCTGGAAATTGGCGGCAAAAAGGATGATTTAACTGGCAAAACACCACTTTATAAGGTTAATTCACTTGAACAAGTGCGGCAAAGAATCTTTGAAAACCCGCTTGAGCCGCAGTTTAAAGCGCTCGTTTACCGCGCCGACGCCGACACGCTCGTTGACATCCCGCGTGAACGGATAAAACCTGCCGCGAGCGCCGAAGAAGCGCTCGGAATCAGGCGTTGGACGCGCAGCCACGAATGGCGGGCGGCGGGTTTTTACGGTCATTACACGACCTTTGCGGAAGTTTTGCAGCTGATCCTCTCGCTTGCTTTCGGAATTTTTATCGTTTTGATCTCAAAACATAAATTTTTTGCGCGAAACAAAGATCCGGAAGTGCCGGACGAAAACCGAAAACCGAAATCCGGGAACCAAAATCCGAAACTCCAAATTCTGCTCGGAATTTGGCTCGCATTAATGGGCATCGCGCTGCTTTTGACGGCGACGCGGGCGTCGCAATTTGCGTTTTTCGTCGCGGCGGTCGTGATCGTTTTGCTGAACGGCAACCGAAAGATCATTCTGACGCTGGCGGCGGCGGTTTTGCCTTTGACAATTGCCGGACTTTTGATCTATCAGCAAACGCGCAAGATCGGTTTTGATCTCTCGGACAATTCGACGCAGTATCGCCTGATGATGTGGCGCGACGGCGCGCGGCTTTTTACGGCAAACGCGCATAATGTGATCTTCGGCGTCGGGATGGATTCGATCCAGCGTTACTGGTCTGAGTGGGATTTATACGATAACGGCTGGCAGCCGAAAGGACATTTTCATTCAACACTCGTCCAGCTCGCCGTCGAACGCGGGTTTCCTTCGTTAATTATCTGGCTGACGATTCTTGGAATCTATGCGCGGACGCTGTGGCGTTATCTCAAATTACAAATTACCAATTACAAATTACAAACGGACGAACCAGCAATCAGCAATCAGCGATCAGCGATCGAAAAGGGAATAGTTCTCGGTTGTTTCGGCGGTTTAATAGGTTTCTTTACGAGCGGCTTGGTGCATTACAACCTCGGCGACAGCGAAGTCGCGATGGTTTTTTACATTTTGATGGCAATCAGTATTTTTATTTGTAACAATTGTGAAATGAAACCCAAGAACCTCAGCTTGCAGTCAGAAGTTTAATCAGTTTTTCATCATTTATTTGAATCGCCATATCTAATGGCGATCTGTTAGATTTGTTCTTTGCATAAACATCTCCGCCTTTCTTTAAAAACAGCTTTACAAGTTCATAATTTTCTCTTGCATTAAATACCGCTGTCTAAAGAGCATTATTTCCATAGTTATCACGAATGTTTATATTTCCGCCTGCATCAATAATCGCCCGTGCTAACTCAATTCGATTATTTGAAATCGCATATTGTAAAGGAGTCATACCTTTTTCACCTTGCTGATTTACGTTTATTCCTCTGGAAATTAAATCTACAGTTATTTCAATATGGTTTCCAGCGACAGCTTCATGAAGCAAATTTTCGGAATGTTCATTAACAATATTAATGTCAAATTTATCAATAACCGAGTAATAATTATCCAGTTCATTTAATCTGACAATTTGAAATATATCTATCATATTTTGAGCTGATGATTAAAGAAGTTAGCAAAATTCTTAAAAAGAATTTTTATAATTAAGCGGATTTTTCGATGCCGTAGCGGGCGAGTTTGAGATACAGACCGCGACGGGTCAAACCTAGTTCGCGGGCGACTCTTGAGATGTTCCAATCGTGGCGGCGCAGTGCGTCCGTGATCATTTGCGTTTCGAGTTCGGAGACGGCGGCTTCGATCGTTCCGCCCTGGATTCCGATACTATAACCGCTGAAACTTCCCGAACTGGTGATCGGTCGAACATTGCCGCTTTCTTCAAAGGCAGTGATCGGCGTCGCGTTGCGTTTGAGATCGAGCGAAAGATGTTCGGGCGTGATCACTTCGCCATCGACGGCGCGCGCGATGACGCGCTGAATTTCGTTGCAGAGCTGGCGAACGTTGCCTTCCCATTCGCAGACCATCAGCAGATCGATCGTCTGCGGCGTGATCGTGATGTCGCGTTTGCCGAAGCGCGACGAATAATGATTGATGTAGTAATTGATGATCGGCGGAATTTCGGAACGGCGTTCTCTGAGCGGCGGCACGCGCAGCCGAATGACGTTCAGGCGATAATACAGATCTTCGCGGAAGCTGCCGTTCGCGACCTTTTCTTCGAGCGGCATATTGGTCGCGGCGATCACGCGGACATCGACCTTGATCGGAGTTCTTTCGCCGATCGGCTGAACTTCGCCTTCCTGCAAAAATCTAAGCAGTTTGGGCTGAACATCAAGCGGCAGATCACCGACTTCATCGAGAAAAAGCGTGCCGCCGTGCGCCGCGCGAATCATTCCCGGCGAATCATTGACTGCGCCTGTAAATGCGCCTTTGCGATAGCCGAAAAGATGTCCTTCGGCGAGTTCTTTCGGAACCGCGGTGCAGTTAAAAGGAATAAAAATTCGGTCTTTGCGGTTAGAAATGGCGTGAATCGCGCGCGAAACAAGCTCTTTTCCCGTGCCTGATTCGCCCGTTACGAGAACCGTCACGTCCGACGAACGAATCATATAAACTTCTTCGACAAGCGATGTCATCGCCGGCGAAGAATGAATAAATCCGGGCATCAAACTGTTTGATGTAAAAGGACTTGCTTCGTGTTCGACCTGCTGAACTTTGTCTTTGTCGCGGAGCGCGCAAACGTCCATCCCGAGCGAAACGACGCGCAAAAGCGGCTGGATCGAACCGCCGTCATTGAGCACCGCGCTCGAACGCGGAAAGACGATCAACATCGCCGGACTAGCATTCGGCGCGCGCAGCGGAAAAATGCTCAGATTTTTTGTTTTGGCAAAATCTTCCGTGGTGTTTTTGACTTGCGCTTCATCGATCTGCGCAACGAGTTCCATACTTTCGGTCGGCGTGTAACCCTGCGCGATGAACGGATAGAAACGCCGCTGATCGTTTATTTCGGCGACAATGATTTTTCGCGCTTTGCTTTCCTGCTGCAAAACGGCGACGAGCTCGCGGAATAAAAGCTCGCGCGAGGCGGTCGCTTCCGCGAGCCGCAGCATCGACAGTTGCGAAGTTGCCGAAACCTTTGTCTTGATGTGTGGTTCATCGCCGCTTTTTAATTTTGTGATCGCGTCTTCAGCTGCTTGATAAAGATCGCTAACGCCGAGTTTACGGAAAATTTCGCTCGCCGAGATCAGCGGCGGCAAGGCTTTTTCAGGTTCGCTTCCGGCGAGACTTTCGCCGAGCAGATAACGCGTCAGCGCAATATGATAAATGTCGTCCGCCGCCTCAAAGATCGTCAGCGCGCGATTAAAATGATAGGCGGCGGTTTCATCATCGTCTCGTTCACGCGCGAGCAACCCGTAAATCCGCTGAATATTTCCGAGAATAAAAAAGTCTGCGGAGAGTTCGGCTTCCTCGATCTTTTGAAGTTTAAACTCGCATTCCTTCAATCTGCCTTCTCGCAGATAGCTTTCCGCTAAAACCAGTGCGGCGGCGTTGATCGTCTGTTTTTCACCGATGGTGCGGCAAAGTTCGATGGTTTCCTGCGCTTTTTCGATCGCTTCGCCGGTTTTGCCCTGCGCCAAAAAACACCGCGCCAAATTTCTGAGCGCCTGAATAAAATAAAATTCGGTTTTTCGCTCGGCGGCAAATTTCGCGGATTGTTCGAGCATTTGCTGCGATTCTTTGAGTTCGCCGCGCAGGAGTTTTAATTCGCCGAGCGAATCTAAAATTCCGGCGACGTGATGGTGATTGGCTTCGACCGCCAAATCGAGCGCGCTTTTCATCATCGACTCGGCACGCGACCAATCGCCGAGTAGCATCAGATTCATTCCGAGATTATTGTAGGCAATCACGGAATTTAGTTTATGTTCGGTCTGATCGAAAAATTTGATCGATTTTTCAAGACAGGCAATGCCGTCTTGCGGTCGGCGCATCAGGCAATACGCGCCCGACATATCCGAGTAAAGTTTTCCCAAAAGAAACGGCGCCGCTTGTTCACCGACGATCTTGATCGCCTGTTCGAAATATTCGAGCGATTTTTCGCTGTTGCCTTCCTGATAATAAGCGGTCGCGATCGCTTGATAACTTTCCGCCATCCCGCGCCATTCGCCGTTTTCACGAAAAGAATTCAAGGCTTTTTCGGCGTGGTCGCGGGCAATTGCGTGTTCGTTCAGTTTTCGATAAACACGCGATAACGCAATATAGATTCGCCCGAAAAGATGTGTTAATTCGGCTGCTTTGGCTCTTTGTAAATTTTGTTTGAGCAGCGTGACGGCTTTCGGATAATCGGAAAGATTGTTGTAGCAAATTGCCAACTGCGTAATGACTTTTAACTGTGTTTCCAGTTCCAAAGCATGCAGAATTTCGTCAGTTTCGTAAATTCGGATGATCTCGATTCCTTCTTTATAACGTCCGAGAGTTTCAAGCGTGTAAGCCAGCAGACGTTTCAAGTTGGCTAAATCGTCAGGCGAATTCGATTTTATTTTAATGGCTTCGCTTAAAATCCTTTCGGCTTCGGCAGAAAAGCCTTCGGTCAGTTTTTGTTCAGCGAGCTTGACGATTTCGGCAGAATCTTCTTTGGCGGAATCTTTCCGGGTGTTTGAATACAGCTTTGCCTTTGCTCCGAAAACGGAGACACTCTTCGACTTTAAGCCGGACTTTGTCAGAATCGAATTGCTACTCATTGCGCGATTACAAAAGTAAAACGTCTAATCGAAGCCGAATTTCAGCAACAGATCTAAAAATTTAAGGGGGACATTAGTAAGAAACGGACAAATTCATCCAATAAATTGAAATTTAACAGAAAAAAACGCTCGCGTCTATTATTTTTACGTGACATCAAATTAAATGGACGCAAAACCTTTAATATTGCCTTCTTTTAGGATAATCTGAAGTCATAAGTCCGAAGCCTTGAGTTTGCTGTTTTGAGTCCTGAGACGGGATGCCTTTGGCGGTTTTCAAAATAAAGCCGATCGCCTTCAAAGATGATCTTGGCGAATGCCGGAACCGATGACCTTTGGCTCAAGACTTTTTAAAAAGAAGATATGCCCGAAAATAATTTGAAAGCGGAAGAAAGACGGCTTGGTTTGGCAAATCGGCGCGAGATCGATTGGAAACTTTGGGGCTGTTATGTTTCGGAACGTTCGTGGGGAACGGTTCGCGAAGATTATTCGGCGGACGGTTCGGCATGGGATTATTTCCCGTTCGAGCAATCTCACATCAAGGCGTATCGCTGGAACGAAGATGGGATCGCCGGAATTTGCGAGCGCAAACAACATCTCTGTTTCGCCGTCGCGCTCTGGAACGGCAAAGACCCGATCTTAAAAGAGAGACTTTACGGCGTTGCCGGCAATCAGGGAAATCACGGCGAAGATGTCAAGGAATATTATTTTCACCTCGACAATACGCCGACGCATTCCTACATGAAATATCTCTACAAATATCCGCACGCGGAATATCCCTACAAATGGCTCAAGGAAGAAAACCTGCGGCGCGATAAAACGCAGCCCGAATTTGAATTAATGGATACGGGCGTCTTTGACGAAGACAAGTATTTCGATGTTTTTATCGAATACGCAAAAGTGGAAGCGGAAGATATTTGTATCAAGATCACGGCGATAAACCGGGCGGACGAAGCCGCGCCGCTTCATATTTTGCCGACAATTTTGTTTCGCAACAAATGGTCGTGGTTTCCGAACGTTAAAAAACCGCTGATGCAGGAATCCGATGTCAAAGCGGAAAATCTATCGTTCATTGATTTGCACGAAGAAGAATTGGGATTCTATCAGTTAATTTGCGAAGGTTCGTCGCAGCTGCTTTTTTGCGAAAATGAAACCAATTTTCAAAAACTTTACGGCGGCGAAAATAAATCAGCCTACGCGAAAGACGGCATCAATGAATTTGTCGTCAATAAACGTTTTGAAGCCGTCAATCCGAAACAGCTCGGCACCAAAGCGGCAGTGCATTATGTTTTTAACATCTCGGCAAAATCATCGGAAACAATCTATCTGCGGCTGCAAAGCCAGAATCCACAAGACAAAAGGCGGATTTTTCAGCGTCACGATGAGTTTATCAATGACTGCAAAGCAATTTTTGAGCAGCGAATTGCCGAAGCCGACGAGTTTTACGCCGATATTATTCCGAACAAATTAAGCGTTGACGAAAAAAACGTGATGCGCCAAAGCTTAGCCGGAATGCTCTGGTCGAAGCAGTTTTACCAGTATGTGGTCAAACAATGGCTCGACGGCGATCCGGAATTTTCGCCGCCGCCCAAAGAAAGATTGACGGGGCGCAATCACGATTGGCAGCATCTCTACAACGATGACGTGATCTCGATGCCCGACAAATGGGAATATCCGTGGTATGCGGCGTGGGATCTGGCGTTTCACTGCATTCCGCTCGCGATGGTTGATTCGGGATTTGCCAAACGCCAACTGATTTTGCTGCTCCGCGAATGGTATATGCACCCGAACGGACAGATTCCCGCCTATGAATGGAAATTCGACGACGTCAATCCGCCGGTTCACGCGTGGGCGGCGCTGCGCGTTTATCAAATCGAAGCCCGGCGTCGCGGCGTCGCGGACCGCGCTTTTCTCGAAAAGGTTTTTCATAAACTTTTACTGAATTTTACGTGGTGGGTCAACCGCAAGGACGAAGAAGGCAATAATGTTTTTGAAGGCGGCTTTTTGGGATTAGACAATATCGGCGTGTTCGACCGCAGCGCGGCACTTCCGACGGGCGGTTCGATCGAGCAATCGGACGGAACTTCGTGGATGTCGATGTTTTGTTTGAATATGCTGGCGATCGCGCTGGAATTGGCAAAAGAAGACAAGGTTTATGAAGATGTCGCCAGCAAATTTTACGAGCATTTCGTTTATATTTCCGATGCGATGAACAATCTCGGCGAAGATCGGACCGAACTCTGGAACGAGCGCGACGGATTTTATTACGACGTTCTGCATCTGCCGACCGAGCGCAATATTCCGATCCGGCTGCGTTCGATGGTCGGTCTGATCCCGCTTTTTGCGGTTGAAACGATCGAAGAAAAATGGCTCGATCAACTGCCCGATTTCAAACGGCGCACCGAATGGTTTTTACAAAACCGCCCCGATCTGACCGACGACATCGCCTGTTTGCAGGAAAGAGGCAGAGAGAGCCGGCGGCTTTTGGCGCTCGTCAGCAAAGAGCGGCTCGCGCGCGTGCTGCGCGTGATGCTTTCGGAAGCCGAGTTTTTATCAGATTACGGGATCCGCGCGCTTTCGCGTTTTCACAAAAACGCGCCGTATTTTTTGATGGTCGGCGAGACGGAATACCGCGTTGATTACGAACCTGCCGAATCACGCAGCGGAATGTTCGGCGGGAATTCCAACTGGCGCGGTCCGATCTGGTTTCCGATGAATTATCTCTTGATCGAATCTTTGCAAAAATTCGATTTTTACTACGGCGATGATTTCAAGATCGAATTTCCGACCGGTTCGGGCAAGCTGATGACGCTCTGGGAAGTCAGTCAAGAACTCGGCAAGCGCCTCTCGAATATTTTCCTGCGCGACGAAGAAGGCGTTCGCGCCGTCAACGGGACGAGCGAAAAATTTCAGACGGACGCGCACTGGCGCGATTACATTCTTTTTTACGAATATTTTCACGGCGACAAAGGCACCGGTTTAGGCGCGAGTCATCAAACCGGCTGGACGGGTTTGATCGGCAAATTATTACAGCAAATCGGTGAATACAAAGGTGAAAGAAGCGGCAGTTACACCGAAACCGGCAGACTCCGCCCGATCAAAGGGCTTAAAGATACGGGAAATTGATGAAACTCCGAAGCCGGGAATAAAATATTATCGAGAAGGATTACAAGTTTTCTAAAATGCTTTTAATAGAGATGAAAACGACCATTTTATTTTTAGCCTTATTTTTTGCTTTTTCCGGAATTGCCACCGGGCAGAACAAATGTTTTTCGCCCGATGATGCCAAAAAGCTCATCGACTCAATAAACTCATCGACGCCTGCCTCTGAAAATAATGACATTCGGAAAGAATTGCTCGAAATGCGTAAACAACGGGAGAAATTGAACGCCAAGATCACTGCTGACAGCGAAAAAAATCAGAATCTGATTCCCGAAGCCAATCTGCTCGGAGTAAAACAACTTCTAAGAGTTTGCCAAATAATCAAGGAAAACGGCTGGTTGACCCAAAAAACTCTCAAAGACGACGGCTTTGAGGCATTTCTATTTATCATCACAAACAATAAGGACATTCAGGCGCAACGCGAAATGTTGCCGGTTTTAGTTGCGGCGGCAAAAAAAAGTTATATTGGAAATCCGCTGCTCGCTTCGATGGTTGACAGCATTCGGGTCGGCTCGAATACACCGCAAATATTCGGAACACAGGCATTTATCAAAAATAATGTGGTGTATCTTTACCCGATCCTAAACGAGCAGAAAGTTGATGAATGGCGGAAATTATATGATCTGCCGCCGCTCGCGATGCAAATTCGAGCATTTGAAGGACGTTATTTAATGCCGGTTTTAAAATCGCCACGCCCGCCGCAATCGCCGAATTCGCGTCAGAACAGCAATGATAAAAACGGCGACACCGAGGTTTTAGGGATTTCGGATGATGAAAATGATGCGCTTAAAATTGATACTAAACTGGTTAATTTGAATGTTCGGGTGATGACGCCGGACTTCAAAGCTCCGGTCGGTCTGAAGCTTACAAAAGATGATTTTACGGTGATTGAAAACGGCGTCGAACAGGCAATTTCCTTCTTTTCGAATAACGAACAGCCCTTCGATCTGGTTTTGCTGCTCGATTTTTCGGGTTCGACGATCGAAAAAAGGAGTTTGATAAAAAAAGCCGCCCAGCGTTTTGTCGAATATGCGCGCCCGACCGACCGCATTGCGATCGTCGTTTTCGCCAACCGGATCGACATCGTCTCGGAATTAACGACCGACAAAACCGCGCTCAATAAAAAGATCAAGGAAATCGAAATGAACGGCGGTTCGCCGATCTGGGATTCGCTCGAATTCGTCTATCAGAATATTCTCAAGGAAAAAAGCGTCGGGCGGCGGACGGCGCTCGTTTTTATGACCGACGGCGAAGACAACTCGCCGAAAAGCACTTTTGCCGATGCGATGGAAACGGTGCGGCGCGGCGAGACGACGATTTTTCCGGTCTATCTGGGCAGAAAACGAGGTTTTAGCGAATATTCGGATCGCTTTATCCGCAAGTCGCAGCAATCTTTGACGATGTTGGCTGAAGAAAGCGGCGGACAGTTTTATCAAGCCAATGACGTCAAGGATCTAAGCGGAATTTACGACCAAGTGCTCAACGAATTGGGACAAATTTACAGCATCGGCTATGAGCCGAAGGATGAAGTTCGCGATGGCGGATGGAGAAATTTGGAGGTGAAGATCAAAACACAACCGAATTTAATTGCCGGAACCCGGCGCGGTTATTATGCCAATTAAATGTGCTTTATGAATGCCAAAACCTTTGAATTTTTTGAGATCGCCGATGCGATTTGCAAACGACCGAAAATGTATACCGCTAACGGAACTTTCGGAGAAGTCATCGCCTTGCTTGAAGGTTATGCTTCGGGGGCGGTTATCTTTAGAAACAGAGGGCATCATTCACTCGACCCGTTTCAAAGATTTTTATTTAAGCAGGAAAAATATGAAAGTATCGGAGATTTCGTCGGTTGGAGCCATTTCTACAATGCTTATCAGGATGATGAAATTGCGATCAAGGAATTGCGCCGGCTGCTTAAAAAATTTCGCGGAAAAGTTTTTGAAATTGAGGGAATCGGGATTGATCTTTGGATCGCCGAAACGGACGCGGAGCAAATTCATTCGGTTCTTTCCGAAATTGAATTTTCAGAGGATGATATTCGTAAAAATGCAGTTTTACAATTGCGGGAAACCCTCGACAGCGAATTAAAGCTGCAACCTTTACGAAAAAAATTAAGATGGCAAGTTGATAAAAAAGAGTAATTAAAAAAATATGAAAGCAATTGCAGTGATACCAAAAACAGAAAAAAGCGTTCATCTCATTGAGATGGATAAACCCGGGATTTCGGAATTTAAGGACGGACGCGGCGTGCTGGTCGAGGTTTTGCGCGTCGGCGCGTGCGGCACCGACCGCGAGATCAACAACGGCGAATACGGCGTCGCGCCGAAAGGATTTGATTTTCTTGTGCTCGGACACGAAAATTTCGGGCGCGTCATCGAAACCGGACCGAACGTCAAGGATCTGAAAAAAGGCGATTTTGTCGTCGCGACGGTGCGCCGTCCGCGCGGACACAGCATATATGACAAGATCGGCACGCAGGATTTTACGACCGACGATAAATATTACGAGCGCGGAATCTCGCGGATTCACGGTTATATGGTGGAATTTTACGCCGAAAATGCCGATTTTTTGATCAAAATTCCGCCCGCGATCGCCGAGGTCGCCGTTCTACTCGAACCGCTTTCGATTATCGAAAAAGGCTTGAAACAGGCGAGCGACATTCAGGAACGCCTAAAAATTTGGCGACCGAAAATCGCCGCCGTTTTGGGCACCGGAAATGTCGGGCTTTTGACCGCGATGGCTTTGCGGATGCGCGGTTACGAAGTTCACGGTTTTGGGCGAAGTCCGCGCGACGGTTATCTGAACGCCGATTTGCTCGAAGCGATCGGCGCGACCTATGATTCGACGGTCGATATTTCGATCACCGATTCGGCGGAAAAATACGGTCAATACGATCTGGTTTTCGAATGCACGGGTTTTTCACCGATCATTTTCGACGCGATGCAGTCTTTGAACGAAAACGGCATTTTGATTCTGGCAAGCGTCACCGGCGGCGAGCGCACGACCGATGCCGTTCCGTCAGACAAAATCAATCAGATGTTCGTTCTCGGAAATCGCGCGATGGTTGGAACTGTCAACGCCAACCGCGAGCATTTTGAAATGGGCGTAAAAGATTTGGCGTTGTGCGAAGCAATGTATCACGGCTGGCT
>JBBQOA010000034.1:0-15093 GCA_038330465.1 Pyrinomonadales bacterium | reverse complement strand
CTGTTTCGGCAATTGCGGTCATTTTTTTCGGCGGTAATCTAAAATGTTTGGCGGAACGGTAATGCCGCTTTTTAACCGATCATCATTAATCGGCGCATCTGTCGTCAAATTCAAAGGCAACACTCCCGCCCAAACGTCGAGTTCATAATCTTCCTCATCATCAACCGGATTTCCCGTGCGGATCTTTGCCGATGCTTCCGTCAAAGAAAGCGATAGAACGGTCGTTGCTTTAAGTTCGTTGGCATTCGGCGGACGAATTTCCGACCAGCGATCCGGCACGATATGTTCGGTAAACGCTTTCAACGCCGCGTATTTTTCCCGTTCGTCGCTGATGATTTTCGCTTTGCCGAAAACGACGACCGAGCGGTAATTCATCGAATGATGAAAAGCCGAACGCGCCAGCACAAGCCCGTCAATCAGCGTGACGGTCACGCAAACGTCGATTTCTTGGCTTAAATTTCTCATCATCCGGCTCGCCGCCGAACCGTGAATCATCAAACGATCATCAATTCGCGCAAACGAAGTCGGAATCACGAACGGCTGACCGTCAACCGCGAATCCGACGTGGCAAATAAATGCTTCGTCGAGAATTTTGTAAATCGTTTCGCGTTCAAAGTTTCCGCGTTTCGGGATCCGTTTCAGTTTTGTCCGCGCGGTTTGTCTGATTTGTTCGCTCATCTTTTTACAAATTCGGTTGCCAATGGTGATTTGAGAAACAAAACGCAACCGCCATCCGTGCGCGCCGCGTGCAAATTATTCGGGGCGGTAAAAAGATAATCGCCCGCAAATAAATGATCTTTGCCGAGATGAATATCGCCTTCGAGCACGAAAACTTCTTCGCCGCCGGGATGCGTATGCAAAGGATAACTTGCGCCAGCGTCGAATTTCAAAAGAATCGTCGGCGAACGATTGCTCTCATCGTCAAACATCAAAGACTTTACATAAATGCCCGAAACGCCTTCTTCATTCAAGAGTTTCCAGTCGGTTTCATTTGTTTTAACTAATTGATTTTCCATATTATTAAAGTTCTATTGAGAAAAAATGAGCGTCAATAATCATTCCTTTATTCAAATAAAATTTGTGTGCCCCGTAGCGATTAACGTGCGAAACGAGTTTTACTTCACGACAATTTTCACGTTTTGCGTAGTCCACGATCCAATCGAAAAGTTCGCCACCAAAGCCTTTTGAACGCTCGTCTGATTGTGCCACCAAGTCTTCTATTTCCAGATATTTCCCGCGTGCTAACCATTCCCCGATGCGAATTCCGGCGACTGCTTTCACGCCATTCTTTTCAAGAAAAACGAGTTGGAATTTATCATTTTTCATCTGACGTTTTATTTGAATCAAGAAATCATTCTCATCTTGAAAATGTTGACGCAATTCCGCCATCACGGGATAACATTTCCCGATTTCTTTTTCTGTTTCAGCTATTTTTATCACCTTCATTGTTAGTGGTTTAACTTCGTCGCTTTATGACAAATGCAGAATCTATTTGCTCCATACCAATACTTGCGTAGAATTTCATCGCGTTTGGCGAAGATTCCAGAATCAATTTGCATTCGTCTCCCGCCATTTCTTTTGTAATTCTCACAAGTTCTTTTCCTATACCTTGTCCTTTATAGTCGTCCCTCACGCACAAGTCAGAAAGGTAACAACAATAACAAAAATCTGAAATTGACCGTGCCAAACCAACTAAGGTCTCATCGCTCCATGCTGTTGCAACAATATTTGCGTTAAGGTGCATTTTTTCAATCCTTTCAGTGTCAGATTTGTCGTGTATCGGAAAATAATCAGATGAATTATATAAATCAATTATTGCTTCAATTTTCGGGATAATATCGGTTTTGTAAGTTATCGGCATAATGTGAATTTTTGTGTTTCTTGCTTTAGTCTCCTAACGGAAAATATTTGTCTTCGATGACTTTGAAATGATGAATTTGATGTCCGATCAGATTAAAACCCATCGCTAAAACGGACATTTCATATTTCCAGATAATTCCGTTCGTTTGTAGAATTTCCTCATCAAAATTTTCAAACATTGATTTGGTCGCAATCCGTGCCAGACGCAATTCTTCAACGACTTCCTGAATACTGCGGCGATCGGCATTTGAAGTTTCGGCAAGAATTTGTTCATCGATTCCTTGCGGGATGATCCTCGCGCGCCGCGCATAAACCAACGCCCGATAACAAAAAATCCGTTCAAAATCGGTAATGTGCTGAATGATCGAATTGACGGTCCATTTGTCGGGCGCGTAAATTTTGCTGCCGATTCGTGTTAATTTTTCAATATCAAAACTTTCAATCTGCTGAATGCTGTCGTCAAAAGCCTGCGAAAGCTCGATGTCATCTATCAAATTGATGTAGTAATCGAAATATTCGGGCATCGGATTTATATCGGATTTTTTCATAATTTTAAACCTCGCATTGAAATGTCATATACCAATTCCATTCCCAAGTTTTTCCATTGTCGGCGGAAAACGCCTGACTCCAAATTGGCATTTCCGCGTCGGTCGTGTCCCATTTAAATTTAACGATGATCGGTTTTCCTTCAAAAATATCGCGGGCATAAAATTCACCGATTCGGTTTTCAAACGAACCGATTTGTGGAACGTCTAACACGACCTTTTGGCTGTCCGCCCAATAAATGCTCCAGAGTTTCGTCGCCGGATTGAAAAGCCGTAACGTGATTGCTTCAAATGGTTTGCCGTCAAATTCCGTGATGAAAGAATCGGTATTGCCGAATCCTTTAAGAATTTTACGGCATTCGCCCGCCGCCTCAAATTCCGTCCAATCCTGACAGCCAGCCAGTCGTTTGTTCAACTTTTTATTATGAATGCGCCATTTTCCGACGAGAAAATCAAAGTCGCGCGCCGACGAATTTTCCGATGCGACAATGTTTAAGTCTTCCGCGCTTTTTGCTCTTTCTGAAATCATATTTGCTTTTTCCTTTTCTTTATTTTGAATTTATACTAAAGCATAATTGGAACTAACAAAATATCCATTTCAGCAGTTTTTTATATGACCAATTTATTGAGAAAGAAATCTAAATCAGCCGAACAAATTCCGTTTATAACGCTCGACGGCGAAGATTCCGCTTTACCGTTGTATCGGCGGATCTATGGATCAATCCGGTACGCGATTTTGAGCGGAAAATTGATTTCGGGAACGCGGCTTCCTT
Source organism: Pyrinomonadales bacterium (assembly GCA_038330465.1). GTDB lineage: Bacteria > Acidobacteriota > Blastocatellia > Pyrinomonadales > Pyrinomonadaceae > JAFDVJ01. The sequence goes on along the minus strand of JBBQOA010000034.1, from coordinate 11,915 downwards.
CAAGCCGAAATTTAGCCAAACAATTGAGCGTTTCGCGCATTACGGTCGTTAATGCCTACGAACAGCTTTTGGCAGAAGGTTATCTCGAAGGAAAAATCGGCGCGGGAACTTTTGTCGCGTCGCAATTGCCCGAAGATCTATTGCAAATCTCGAAATCCGTCGGGAAAAATAAATCTGCCGATATTTCGCCCGAAACCGTAAAATTTTCTGCATTTGCCAAACGACTAGCCGAAACGCAAAGCAAAATTTCGCGCTTTCAGAGTTCGCAAAATCCCTTGCCTTTCAAAAATGGTTTGACTGCCGTCAGCGAATTTCCGTTCGATATTTGGGAGAAAATTGCGACGAGCGTTTATCGTCGGTCGCGTTATCAGATTTCGGGTTCCGGCGAAGCGGCGGGTTATCGTCCCTTGCGCGAAGCCGTCGCCGCGCATTTTGCCGCCTCGCGCGGCGTGAATTGCGACGTTGAACAGATTTTTATTACCAACGGCGCCCAGCAAGCACTCGATCTGATCGGCAGAGTTTTGCTCGAAAAAGACGATAAAGTTTGGATTGAAGACCCGTGTTATCAAGAAGCATTCGGCGTTTTTTATTCAAACGGCGCACAAATAATTCCCGTTTCGGTTGACGGCGAAGGTTTCGATCTAGCCGAAGCGGAGCGGCAAAGCGACGCGGCAAAACTCGTTTATATCACGCCTTCGCATCAATATCCGACGGGCGTGACGATGAGTCTGGCAAGGCGTCTGAGTCTGCTCGAATGGGCGCGGACGAATCGATCCTGGATTATCGAAGACGATTACAACAGCGAATTTCGCTATGCGGGGCGACCGCTCGCGTCGCTCCAAAATCTCGACAATTTCGGGCGCGTGATCTATGTCGGAACGTTCAGCAAAACGATTTTTCCCGCGCTTCGTCTGGGCTGTCTGATCGTGCCAAAGAATTTGATCGAAATTTTCACGGCGGCACGCGCGCTGTCCGATTGTCATTCGCCGATCTTCGAACAAGCGATTCTCGCCGATTTTATCGCGGAAGGACATTTTGCGCGGCATCTGCGGCGAATGCTGACGCTCTACGAAAAACGGCAAAATGTTATGGTCGAAGAAACGGAAAAACAACTTGGCGAATTTCTGAAAGTATCGAAAGCATCGTCGGGAATGCATTTGATCGGTTGGCTGGCAGAAGGTTTGAGCGACCAGAAAGTTGCCGAAAAAGCCGCCGAAAAAGGTTTGAATCTTTCGCCGCTTTCGTCTTATTGCATCAATAATAAACTGCCGCCGGGCATCATTCTCGGCTACACGGGTTTTGACGAAAAACAGATCAGGCAAGGCATCGGAAGATTGAAACAGGTTTTGGAAAAAGGAACGCCGTCATCTTGACGGCGTTCCTTTTAATTTTAAGCCAACGGCAATTCGTTTTTCTGCCGTTCGCCGATTTCTTCGATATGTTTGACGATCTTTTTGATCAGCCAATCGGGCGTTGATGCACCGGCAGTGACACCGACTCTTTCCGCGCCCATTAAATCCTGCGGATTGATTTCTTCTTCGGTTTCGATCAGAAAACTTTTTGCGCATTGTTCTTCGCAAACGGCTAATAATTTACGACTGTTTGACGAATGCCGTCCGCCGATGATGTAAAACGCGTCAACTTCGCCCGCCAAAGCGCGCGCCGCGTCCTGCCGGTCGCGGGTTGCCGAACAGATCGTATTGACGATCTGCACCTCGTCGTCGGTCTTTGTTTTGATCGCTTCCGCCGTGTCAAAGAAAGTTTTGGCTTTGATCGTTGTTTGCGAAACGACGAGCGGGTGGCGCAAGCGCGGCAACCCGGCAACTTCCGTTTCATCTTTAATGACAAAAGCGTGATCCGGCGCGTAGCCTTTGACGCCGATCATTTCGGGATGGTCGGGATTGCCGACGACGATCACGTGCCGGTCTTGTTCGGCGGCGCGCGCGGCAAGTTTTTGAACACGCGTCACAAACGGACAAGTCGCATCAACCACTTTTGACGCCTTTTCTTCCAATTCCCGCTGAACTTCGGGCGTCACGCCGTGGGCACGAATAACGGCAGTTTCGCCGCGCTTGATTTGAACCGGTTCGCTGATCGTCGTGACGCCGTATTTGCCGAGCCGCTGCATTTCCTGCTCGTTGTGAATAAGCGGACCGAGCGCCCGAACGATGTCCCCTTCCGCTAAAGCGTCTTCGACCATCTCGACGGCGCGTTCGACGCCGAAACAAAATCCTAATTCGTCTGCGAGTAAAACTTTCATAAACTTAAATTTGGCGCAAAGCCTAAAAAAATCATAACAAACTCGGACGTTAAATGTCAGTAACAAGTTGGTAAAATCTTTTTATCGAACCGATTCGGCTTCAAATTTATCCAGAGCTTGGTCGGTTGAAAAATAATTATCGGATCGGTTCGCGTAAAATCATTTCGGCGGTCGCGCGGCAAATTTCCGCCGCTTTCGGGTTTGAATCTTTGAGCTGCGCGATCTGCCGCAGCGCCTCGCCGGTGCGCGCGAGCAGCCGGACGAGATCGCCTTCTTCCGCCTTCGTGCGAAAGACCAGTTCTTCCCAGGCAACGCCGCTTGTCCAATGTTCCGCCGCCGCCGCCGCCGAAAGATTTATTTCTTCGGCAGGCGCGACGCCAAGATTCCATTCAACGCTCGAAACTTCGTAAATGATGTTTTCAAATTCAGTGATCACTTCCAGAATTCGGTCCGAAAGATAAAGCTCGCCGAAATTGCGATCCGGATCGGCGGCGAGCGACGCCATCAAAGCGGCGACGTGTTTCGGTTCGAGTTTTTCGAAAAGCTCGCGGCTCAGCGCTTCGCCGACGAGCAGCGGGCGGTCAACGCGCAGATCGGCGAGCCATTTGCCGCGCTCCGTAACTTTTTCCGCTTCAAAATCGAGATACCCGAAATGATCCAAAACCCGGGCGCGATTTTCAAACGGAAGCCAAACTTCGCTTCTTAAAAATTCGATGTCGCGCTTTGTTCGGTCAAGAAATTCGACATCGTCCCAGGTTTCCCATAAAAGCTGATGCGCCCGGCGGTTGGCGTCTTCGCTCAGTTCAGCGGGCAGAAGTTTTTCGATCTGCTGCCCGATAATTTCGATCGCTTCGTCCGAATCGCCGGTTTGCTGCGAATGTTTCGGTTCGTCAAGCGCGGAATTTCTGCCCTCGTGAATATCATCAAAAGCCGCGTCCAATGACTTTTCTTCAAGCTTGTAAGTTTTCTCAAAAACACGTCCGATGTGCGGAAGCGCAAGCGTCGCGCCCTGTCCGTCGTCGCGCATCGCCATCACTTTGTCGCCGAAAATATTAAGAACTAAAAACAAACGCTTGCTGTTGCGGCTTTTCGTGACAATTCTGCCTTCCAACACATTTTCACGCAGCCATTTGACGCGAACTTCGGCGCGGGTGTTCGGCAATTTCGATTGCAGACGAAGCCGCGCATTCGTCAAACGCTCAAAACCGCGTGCCGAATCGACGGTCAAACCGAAGTCGTTGCCTTCAAGCTTTTTCTGCAACTCCTTTTCGCGCCGTCGAGTATCTTTTTCAAGTTCGGCGATCTGGTGCGCGGTTTCCCGAAACGCAAAACTTTTCTCGGCGATCTCGCGCACCTGCGCAAAACTTCCGAAGGCGTCGAGCAGATTTAAAAGCGATGTGTAGGTTGCGCGAAATTGACTGTTGAGCGCGTCGGGCGGCGATTTTAAAAGCTCGGCGATCTTCGGCGGATTTTGAAAATTGCTCGGCGCAATCACGACAAATCCGACCTTATCCTTGCCGCGTCGTCCGGCGCGTCCGGTCATTTGCTGAACTTCCGAAGCGGTTAAAGAACGCCAACCGTCGTTTCCGCGCGCGTCGGCGTTTGAAATAACGACGGTGCGCGCCGGAAAATCAACGCCCGCCGCGACCGTCGAGGTCGCAAAGATCGCGTCGAGTAATCCGGCGGACATCATTTTTTCGATCAACAGTTTCCACGCCGGAATATGTCCCGCGTGATGCGCCGCAACGCCTGCCCGAAGCAGTATTTTGCGATGTTTATGCGATTTTATTTCGGGATTTTCGAGCAGATATTCCTGAAAAATTTCGAGCCGTTTCGATTCTTTTTCCTCGTTCGTTCGATTCATTTGGTCGGAAGCGACTTCGAGCGCCGCTTCATCGCAGCGCCGACGCGTCGGCATAAAAATGATCGCCGGCAGCAAATTGTAGCCTCTTAAAGCCGAAAGCAGTTTCGGCGGCGGAATTTCAGGCAGTTTGAATCTCATTGAAGTTAGTTTAACGCAAAGGCGCAAAGACGCGAAGACCGCGCTCGAAATTAAAATGAATTTTGGCGTTTTGGCGACTTGCCGACTTGGCGTTAAACTTTCTAAATGAACGAAACACTTTCGCGCTGGCACGAGTTTGTCGAAACGCAAGATGCGGCAATTTTAGATGAGATTTTAGCTGAAACGGTAAAATTTCACTCACCGTTCGTCTGGAAACCAAAGGACGGCAAAGCGCTCACGACCGTCATTTTGACGACTGTCGCCACCGTTTTTGAGGATTTTAAATATGTCCGCGAAATCGTTGACGGAAAAAACTTTGCGCTCGAATTCGAAGCCCGCATCGGCGAACTGACCCTGCGCGGCGTTGATCTGATCAAAATCGACGAAAGCGGGAAGATCATCGATTTTGAAGTGATGATTCGTCCCGCCAACGCCTTGCAAGCACTCGGAATGGAAATGGGCAACCGGCTTTTTAGCGCATAGTTCACAGTGCAAAGTTCATAGTTAAAATCAATACTATGAACTTTGCACTTTGCACTTTGCACTTTGCGCTTATCTGTATGCCGCCGGTACGGGAACATCGCCGTCGGCGCCGAAATGCTGGACGACGTAGGAATTCGTCGAACTCTTGAAGACGTACCAGTTTCCTTCTGAAGGACGAAAGACGCCAAAATCGGTTTTGCCGTCGCGGTCGAAATCGCCCGGCACGGGAATATCGGTCGAAATTCCCCATTGCAGGATCTTGAATTCGCCGTTCGAACTCAAATTGACATACCAAACGCCCGTTGACGGACGGAAAATCGTGTAATCCGCCAGATGATCGCCGTCGAAATCGCCGACGAGCGGCGTGTCGCCCGAAACGCCGAATTGGTAGGAACGATAACCACCGTCGCTGCTCTGCTGAACATACCAAACGCCGGTCGTTGGTCGCCAGATCGTGATGTCAGATTTGCCGTCGCCGTCGTAATCGCCGACGAGCGGAATATCGCCATTTAAACCGAACTGGCGAAAATCATAACCGCCGTCGCTTGAGCGCCAGATATACCAAACGCCTGTCGAGCCGCGCCAAACCGCGAGATCGGTTTTGCCGTCGCCGTCAAAATCGCCCGCGACGGGTTTGTCACTTGGCAGACCGAATTGGGCAACTCTGACCTGTCCGTTCGAGCTTTGCCAAATATACCAAACGCCGCCGCGATAAACCGCGTAATCGGTTTTCTTGTCGCCGTCATAGTTTCCCGGCACGGCAACATCGCCGAACTCCGCACCGCCAAATTGCAGTGCATTGTAGGAATTATCATTGGAACGCTGCACGTGCCAAACGCCGTTCGATGGTCGCCAGACGGCAAAATCGCTCATTCCGTCGCCGTCGAAATCTGAGGGCTGAACTTGCAAAGTTCCCGTGTAATCGGCGTTCGTCTGATTTGCCGAAACGTTAAGATACGTTCTTCTTTGCGGTGAAAACGTATAATCCTGTTTCGCGGCTTTCAAAACATAACTCGCAAAGGTCGTCACATTTGCAATCGTGTAATTGCCGTTTGCGTCGGTCGCGGCAGTTGCGACAACGGTCGTTTCCAACGGATAATTTTTGAGTTCGAGCGTGACGCCTTCGATGCCGACCGAATTGCGGTCAACGATCCTGCCGGAGATCGAAACCGGCGCGTTTTGATTGACCGTAATGTTGATCGAAACGTTGGTCTGCAAACCGGCGTTGTCACGGGCATTTGCCCAAAGCGTGTAACTGCCGGGCAGATTCGGCGTCCAGTTGAAACTCAAACTTCCGTTGTTCGCCTGTCCGATCGTCGTCGATAAGGTTGAACTCTGCGCGGCGATCGAAAGATGGACGACCTGCCCGTCAACGTCGGTTGCCGTCGCGTTGATCGGAACCGGATTCGGCAGATTGAAAACCGCGCCGTCCGCTGGACTATTGATCGTCACGGTCGGCGGCTGATTTGCCGCCGAAGAAACGAAATCGACATCATCGTTGTTCAATATCAGATTCGTCAACGTCTGCGATGCGGGCGTAAAGATCATCGTTCCCGCCGGCACGGGCGTCACCGTGTAATTTCCGCCCGCCGGAAGATTGTAAAATCCGTAGGTTCCGAAAGAACCGGTCGCGGCATTTTGATTGACCGGATTTCCGTTTGCCGTTCCCGTCAGCCGAACCGTGATGCCGGGCATCCAGCCGCCGCCCGGATTGGTGATGTTGCCGACGATCCGCACCGCCGTCGGTGCCGCGCTAACCGTCACGCTGACGTTTGCGGAATCGCTGACCGCGCCGCTTGAATCGGTCGCGCGGGCAAAAAATGTATAATTTCCCGCCGCCGCGTCGGTCAGTTGAAACTCATACGGTGCGGTCGTGTCCGTCCCGAGCAGCGTGGCGCTGCCGAAATTGCGGTAAAATTCGACTTTTGTGATCGTTCCCGCGCTGCTCGCCGCATTGGCGGCAAGATTGATCGTCGCCGGGGCAATGAAGGTTTCGCCGTTTGCCGGACTCGTCAGCGCGACATTGATCTGAGTTTGGCGGGTTGCTGTAAAACCCTGATTCGTCCATTCGATATAACCGAGAAAGCCGATCGTTCGCGTCATTGGTTCAAATGTGTAACCCGAAATTGTCGGCGTGATAACGACCGCATCATTCGGTGTCGTGCCAAGATTCGTGAAAAGATAATCGCCGTTGGCATCCGTGGTCGCGGTTGCCGTGATGTTCGCGTTGGTCAGACTCGTCAGATTGAGCGTCACATTCGCGACGCCGCTTGTCGTCACGCTGTCAGCGATGCGCCCCGAAATACGGTGATTGATCGGATTGACCGTAATATTGACGGGCGCGGAAATCGAGAATTGCCCTTGTGAATTAATGGCTTTCGCGGTGACCGTATAATTTCCGACCGTCAGCGGGCGCCAGCTCGTCGTCCACGGTGCGGCGATGCGCCGCCCGATCAGTGTATTATTCTGGTCGTAAAATTCGAGAATCGAGACCGAGGCGGAAACCGCCGCACTGAGCGGAATATAATCGCCTTCCGTAAAAGTTTGTCCATCGGTCGGACTCGTGATCGAAGCCGCCGGCGCGGTTCCGTCAACGACAAAAACATGCACGATCGTGTTGGAAACACCCGACAAACCCAATTCATCGGTCGGGATCGCATACAAAGCCCAGGTTCCGACCGGAACATTGGTCCATGTAAATTCATACGGCGCGGTCGTGTCCGTGCCGAGCGGAACGCTTCCCGTCTCGCTCGAATAAGCGACGAAATCAACTTTTTGGATCGCGTTTCCGTCCGGATCGGAAGCGGTTGCCTGAATCGTGATCGCGGCGGGCGTCGTGTAGGTCGTGCCGTGCGCCGGACTCGTGATCAAACCGATCGGCGGCGCATTTGGCAAGATCGTAAAATCGGCAAACTGATTTGCCTGAAGATTGTTAAAGACCGCGCTTTCGGGCGAAGTCAGATAGCCGATCCTTCGCGCCGAAACCGTATAATTTCCGCCCGCCGGCAAACCGCCGAACGAATATTGGCGGGGCGTATTTAAGACCACCGAACGATTGACCGTGCCGCTCAAGGTCACGATGGTTTGTCCGCCCGGCGTTCCGGTATCGCTGACCGTACCGCTGATCGAATAGACCACTGCGGTTTCGTCCGTCGCACCGATCTTCATCACGAAACCGTCGGGAATCGATGACGTCGAAGGATTTCCGCGCGTCGTTTGTGGAGCATTTTGAGTGGTCGTGATGTAATGCGTTTCGCCCGTCAAAAAAGCGTTGTTTTGGGCATCGAGCGCAATGTCTCGGACACTTCCCGTGCCGAGCAAGCTTGAAAAAACAAGATCGCTTCCCGCCGCATTAAAGCGCGTCAAAAACATCGTCCCGAGATTGCCCTGCAGCGAATTGCGAAGCGGAAAATTCAAGTTTGCCGAACCCGTTTCGCCGCCGATCAGGGCTTCGCCGTTTGACGCGACCTTGACGGCAAAGGCTTTGTCCGCGCCCGTTCCGCCGAGAAAGGTCGAAAAGATCAAACCGGTTCCAGTCGAATTAAATTTCGTCAAAAACGCGTCGGCGCTGTTGTTGAAACTGACGTCAAATGCACCGGCAGTCGTCGGAAATCCCGTATTTTCGGTTTGTCCGGCAACGAAAGCATTGCCGTCCGCGTCAACATCGACGCCCCAAATCCGGTCGGACTGCAAACCGCCGCCGAGATATGTCGCGTAATCCAAAGCCGTTCCGCTTGAATTTATTTTGGCGACAAAACCATCGGTTCCGCCGCCGTAAGTCGTCTGAAAAGCGCCCGCCGAAACCGGAAAATCGGTCGAAAACGTGTAGCCGACAAGATAAGAATTATTGCTTGTATCAATCGCCAGATCAGTTGCGAATTCAGCGTTGCCGCCGCCCAAAAGCGTCGCCCATTGCGCATTTCCGTTGGTGTTAAATTTGGCGGCAAACGCATCGCTCGCCATGGTCGCGCAGCTTGCACCCGCACACGGCGCCGGTTTTAAAACTCCGGCGGTCGTCGGGAAATTCGACGAAACGGTCGAACCGGTCAGATAAAGCGCATCGTTCGCCAACCGAATTCGCGTGCCCGTATCCGAAAAATTTCCGCCGTAAAATGTCGAGAAAAGCAGCGCCGAACCGCTCGGATTCAGCTTGGCGATAAAAGCGTCCGTGTTGCCGCCGTAAATCGGCTGCTGGGCGTTGACGATCGGAAAGCTCGCCGTGTCGGTCGAACCCGTAATGTAAGCGTTTCCGCTCGTGTCAACCGCGATTCCAAAGCCCGAATCGGAACCCGCGTTTGTTCCCAGATAGGTCGAATAAACAAACTGCGTGCCGGTCGGATCGATCTTTGTGACAAATGCGTCCAACCCGTAAACGGTTGAAGCGATAGGAAAAAGCGTTGTTTTAAGCGCGCCTTGCGTGACCGGAAAATTGACGGAAACCGTGTAGCCGGTGAGATAGGCGCTGCCGCTTGCATCAACCGCGACCGCCGTTCCGTAATCGAGACTGCCGCCGCCGAGATAGCTTGAGTAAGTAAGAACCGGATCGATGATCAATTCTTTCGAGCGGTCGTAGTCGGCAAGTTTAAACGAAACCGTGTTCGGGGTTTCTTTGCTTTTCGGGTTTTGGTCTTCGATCGAGTAAATCGCCGCGACCTCGCGTTTTTCGCCGTCGATCTCCTGATACGCAAAAGGTTTGTGCTGGCGAATCGCGCCGAGCGCGGTTTCAAGCAGCAGATCGCCCGTCTTTTCATCAATTTTGACGGATTTCGCGCCCTTAAAATTTAGCTTAATGCGGCGTGTGTCGGCGTTCGGCGCGACCACGAAATCATATTCGAGACGTCTTTGATTGCCGTAATAAACGAGATCAACGCCGTCGTAAACCTTTTCAAATTTTACTTTGCCGTAATTTAAAACAGCGGTTTGCCATTTTGAAGGGTCGTTATCGATAAAATAATTCGTTTTGCTTGCAAGTTCTTCCTGTCCGGCGCTTTCCGCCGAATTGGCGCCGACCAGATTCATCTGCAAAACGGCGGTGCGTTTTTTGGCGTTTGGCTTTTGGTCGTTGGTTTCCTGTAAAACCAGGGTCGCCGATTTGTCCTGCAGAAAAATTCCGTAGCCTTTGCCGCGCGCGAAAAATTTTACGCTTTCTTCGGTTTGTCCTTGATTCGGTTCAAAATGAAGCGGCAAATTACCGTAATTTTCGGCGATCGTTTGTCGTTTGACGGCTTCATTTTCAGAGCGACTCTCATATAAAACCGTGTTTTTGACCAATCTTTGTTCGGAATTATCTGGTCGGTCGCTGCTCGAAAAATTCTTTGAATAATAAATGTAAACGATTGAAAGCGAAAGTATTATCGCGATTGCCAAACCTGTTTTCTTAAAACTTCTCATAATAATTTTCTCCTTTTTCGACAGCAACAGCCATTCTGACAGTGTCTTGTCAGTCAAAAAAAAGACAAAAAATCAATGATTTTGAAGATTTAATGATCGCTTCGCGGGAAAGCAAAATGACTTTGAGCCGCATTTTAATCGGCTTTCCGCGCTTCGCGGACGTTTAGCCGCGTCCATTTATGGCGCGGTCAATTGCAAGATGATTTTCAAAAGGGCGTTTTAACGTCCTTTTCATCCGACTTTATTGGCGGCTCAAGCCAAACAAAAAAGACGTTAAAACGCCCTCAAACTCGGATTCAGTTTGCTGACCACGCCATAAATAGCGTGGCTAAACGTCCGCGAAGCGCGGAAAAGCCAGATAAATCTGGCTGGAAAATTTTACTGCGTAAGATCAGTTATTACTTTTTCCGATTCGTCGTGTAATTTATTTATTCGAGGATTGCTATAAGACTTAAGGTGCAAAGTTGATTCTCTGTTTGAAATGGATTTTGAATTTAGCTGGTAAAAATTAACGGCGGCGGCGCTCGAACCGGTTTTCTTGCTGGGCAAATCGTTCGAGCTCGCGGTTGAATCGCCCCTCTTCGTTGAAAAGCGGAAAAAGCTGGGTGTTCGGCGCGAGAAAAGCGGCGCGAAGTTCGACCGGGCGCGAGCCGGCGCGATTGATCACTTTGACGCACACGCCGCGCACTTCTTCGATCCACGCGGCAAATTCTTCGGCGTTGCCGATCGTCGCCGAAAGCAGCAGCAGACGAATACGCGGCGGCGAAAGAATGATCGCTTCTTCCCAGACGTGCCCGCGTTCTTCGTCGGCGAGATAATGGGCTTCGTCCAAAATGACAAAATCGGTGCCGACCTGTTCGCCGCTCCGAAGCGCGTCAAACAATTGATTACGATAGATCTCGGTTGTCCCGACGATCAGCGGCGCGTCCCAATTTTCCTTGCGGTCGCCGGTCAGGATCCCGACGTTTTCAAAACCGAATTCCGCGCCGAATTCCTGATATTTGGAATTTGTCAGCGCCTTGAGCGGCGTCGTGTACCAGGCACGTTTTCCTTGTTCGAGTAATCTTCTGATCTCTTCGCGGGCGATCCAGGTTTTGCCGCTGCCCGTCGGCGCGGTCACGAGCACATCCTCGGTTTCGATCGCTTTTAATGCTTCGATCTGAAAATCGTCCGGCACGAGCGGCGACGGTTCGGGCGTGCCGATACCGCCGAGCAGAGTGTCGAGCGCGCGTTTCTGCGCCGGATTTAATTCCGCCGGGCGGGCTTCGAGGAAACTTTTATCTGCAAGTTCTCGTTTGAAATCTCGTTCATTACGACGAGCGGGATTTGAACGCGACCTTTCCCGATCGTTTCGTTTGCCTTTATTTTCTTTGCGCGAGCGAGCCATTGTTAGGGCAATGTTAAAGGTTTTACGCGGGAAAGTCTATTGCTTTCAATCGCCGCCGAAAAGTGATAAAATGTCAAATTGCTTCGCAACCGATTCTTTCGGGCGGGCATCTATTATAAAAGGCAAGTTTTATCGCTGATTTTTTAATATTTATTTATTGGTAATAGAAGTATGCAAGAGCAGGAATTATTTCAAACCTACGAAGTTAAAAACTGGGATTTCAGCCCACGATTTTACAAGATCCTCGCGGTTTCGGCGATGCTTAACATTCTCGCGCTGCTGATCGTCGGGCAAACAAATCTTTTGACGAAAAAAGGCTGCGACAGTCCGCTCGTCGGGAAAGTTTGTCAGGTGATCGATACGCTGTATGTCGGCAGTTCGGTGTTGACGAC